>NZ_JBALOS010000342.1:0-6347 GCF_036962765.1 Neobacillus drentensis | reverse complement strand
TTACTTGAATAAGGAAAAAGCGATCCCAGTTATTAAAGAATCGCTCCCGTTTGCTTAATCATGCTTATAATCACTGTCAAGTTGTTCCGACTACTTCCGTTAATTCTATTTTGAGTTTTGGAAACACTTTAAGTGTTAGTTAATTAAGATAATACTAATACTTAAAGAAGGATCCTGCAAAGGATAACCTTTTTAAACACCTTGTTTCCTTTTGAATCATTTCCCGAATCTTGGCGGATTACGGATCAATCTTGCTCTGGCCACACAATAAAATGCTCTTACAGCACATCAGTCCCGGCCCGCCTCGTAAAACTTTTGCGCTACTATAGCCGGCCTTGTACGCGTGTCCGTAAAGTGGTCGCCGTCGCCGACGATCAGGCGGAACTGGCCGAGCCGAATGGACATATGCGGATGCCAGCCGAAGCCCTCTTCTTGTGTCAATGCGTTGTCTTGGTAGAAATAGACATAGCTTTTGGGCGTACGCAGCGCGTAGAACGCTTTAAGATCCAGCTTCTCGAAAAGCGGCTTAGCCGGTTCCGGAGTGATCCCTGCATACATCCGTTTGGCTTCCTCCAAAGTGGCCGTATTGACGAACGAATCCCGAAACATCGGAAACGGAAGCATGATCGTATCGTCCTTCGAGCCGGCTCTGAGCTGCTCGAAACCTAGCCGCATTTGGGGTGAGAACTCGTCGACAACCGATTCTCCGTCTTTCAGTACGAACGCGTCCCAGAAGACAAGGCGCTTTATGCGATCCGGTACCTGTTCTGCCACCTTTTGGACGACAGTTCCGCCGAAGCTGTGCCCGACGAGAACAAAGTTGCGTAGGTTCAGTTTCGTTATAAAATCAACGACGGACTTCGTGATCATCGCATGCGTGACATGCTTGTTCGGATCTTTGCCGTGACCTGCGTATTCCGGCGTATAAACGGCATGCCCTCGACTGCGCAGCACCGCCGCTACGCCGTCCCAGAAGTGAGCGTCAGCCCAAGAGCCATGCACAAGCACGAAGGTAAGCCGTTGCTGTGCGGGTAAACGGGATCTTTCATCCGATTCGAGCGCACCATTGCTCCAGAGCCACGATCCTTCAGAATAAGGGGAATAATAATAGCCGCGGGGTATAAACCTATATTGGGGATAGGGGAATTGATGAATTTCTTGGAGATAAGGAAACATGTACAAGACATCCTTTCAAATCTACATATATTATCAGCTTATGCCTACTGCGTTTGAGAGGTTCCCACACTCGATCCGCCGAAAAAAAGCCGCAAGAGAGAAATAGCAGCTGGTTGTGCCTGACTTGGTTAGACACGCAATAATAAAAAAAGAGCTAGCAAAAATACCGCTAACTCTCGTATTGATCAATAAATGGCCTAATTACAATCTTTGAATCAACCAATAAAATGCCAGCACAAAAATAAGGCAAGACGTTGAAATCATCATTTTGCGATACCATGGGAACCTTCGCATCCATATCAAGAGGGGCAGTACTAGGCATAAGATCAATAGTTGGCCTGTTTCCACACCTAAATTAAATGTAAGGAGTGAGCCAATCATATTACTCTTTGGAAGTCCTGTTTCGGCCAAAGCCCCGGCGAAGCCCATGCCGTGAATCAGGCCAAATAAGGCCGTCAATATCCACCGCCATTTCGCCTTTTGAACAAACATATTTTCCACTGCCACATAACAGATCGTCAGGGCAATCAAGGCTTCGACCCAATGCGAACTGACCTGAATACGGTCAGTGGCCACCAAGAACAGTGTAATGCTGTGGGCGATTGTAAAAGCAGTAACAATTTTCAAAGCATCCTTGAATCGAGTTGCGATTAATACTAAGGATAACAAAAACAGCAAATGATCATAACCTGTCAAAATGTGTTCAATTCCAAGCTTAAAGTATTTCCACAAAACAGCGCTAATCTTAGGCTGGGGAAGGTCCTTGGGATGGTCCTGGGGAAGGTTGATCAGAATATCTCTATTAGTGCTATCAATCATATCCTGCTGAAAATATTCCCCTGCATGGACCATGAGTACACTCGTATGAGCAGGCGCATCGTCAAACACCAGATCGTAATGAAGATTAAATTGATTGATTTCTTCATCGGCGATAAACTTCAGTTGAAATTCCACACCTCTTATGGCACCCTTTTGCGCCATGTTCATCGAAACCAATTCCATCGTTAAGGGCTTAGAATCCGCATCTATGCGAAGATCTTTTTGTAGATAGGATTCGATTTTTTGCGAGGCCAGTTCATCGTTCACCAGATTATCCAAGTCAGTACCGAATTGTGGAAACAAGTCTCTTTGTTCAATAAAAAGATCATAGAGAATCTCGTTCCCTTCAATGTTTAAATCCGAGTAACTCATATCTATGGAATGCGCAAGTGAAGTTGTGGCAGTCCCAAAAAATAATAAAATCATGATGATGAACATGGACAGAAAGGAACGCTTCTTCATAACGGAACCTCTTTTCATGAAATGTTAGTATTACAATCTGCAATATAGTTTATCCGGTTACGAACGTTCATTCTGGAACTTGAACATAATAAGGGGGAGAAAATTGATCTCCCCCAGTTTCATTACCGATCCAACCTAAATTTCACTAATGTGATGACACCTGCGTGAATTCAATACAATAAATTCTTTTAAGTTAGAAGCTAATTCTTTACAGTTTCTGTTTCAAGGACGCTAATCTCCGCGGCCGCGGCCCAGCCGTTAACACCCGCCGTTGCTTCGAGCTTGACATATGATGCATCTGTCGGATCAAAAGTTGCTACTTTCTCCGTATTGTCGTTTGCCCAAGTTCCGCTTGCAACTTTAGTAAAGGTCACTCCATCTGTACTTACATAAACGTTATATCCTGTAATATTTCCGTTGCTGCCTGATGGCCTTGGTAAATACGCGACCTTATCGATTGGGTAAGGCCCTCCAAGATTTAAGGTAATCGATTGGGGGAGAACATCAGATTTATCCCACTTTGTATGCCAAAACGTTTGTGAATTTCCGTCAATCGCCATGGATGCTGAATTATTTTCACCAATCGTTTCCTGACTTGTCGCCGTTGCCGTCATTTGAGACTGAGGGATCTTATTAACCGTTACTTTAATGCTTGTTGTCAAAGGCACGTTATTGGGATTTTTCACCCCAGTTGGCAAAGTTACAGTTCCATTTACAGTAAAGGTCTGTACAGTCTTTACCGTAGGATCATAGTTTGAAGCATCCATATTCCATGTCACAACGGCATCCCCCCTGCCTGCATCGGTATCCAACGATACTATCTTTGGCAATCCAAGGGCGTCCGCTGTCTTCGCCGTTCCGATTGTCAACCCTGTTATGTCAGCAGGCGCAGTGATGCTGTTTAAATTAACACTTTGAGCCTCAATGTCAATGTCCTGCGACGAACGGTTATACATGGAATCGTCTGCGAATACCCTGAGTATATATGGAGTAGTTGGCGACAAATTTGTAAACTTATAGTGCCTGTGTTCATCGAATGGCTTGTCTAGCGGCAGTGAAAGGCTGTTAAACGATTTGTCCACTTTCCCCGTGAGCTTGTTGATAAGCTGAATATTATATTCCAAAACGCGCACATTGTCATTTGCTTGCTTTATTGTAAAAGCAAGTTCGTTGTTTTTGTAGGAATCTACCGTAATACCCTCTTCAAACTGCGGAGCTATGAGTTCTCTTATATCGCTCCTGCTATAGGTAAAGGCCTCTTTCCCTTCACCAACGACTTTTACAGAAGGTATGCCTACATATTCATCTGTACTTAAATTATACTGTTTGATGATAATTTTTGAACCGTAAACCTCTAAGAAATTCACGATGCGAGGTGTGGTTTTATAGTTGATATACGAGCCTTCTACATATCCGCCGTACGGACCGTCATCAATATAACTGGAATATGAACTCGCACCGCTGTCGAGAAACGTAGCCGAACCTTGATAGTGAGAACGTTCGTCGGTCGGGTCGTATTGCGTATGACCTGACATATATACCACCTGCGACAAGTCATTGTCGGCAATATATTTACCTACATTATTACTTGCTGCGCTGCTCCATCTCCCTGACCACACGGTTCCGCTTATAGGGTAGTGAGAAGATACAAATATAGGTTTGGTTGGATCGTAATCCGCTTCTGTTTTAATTTGGTTGAGTAAATTTTTGGTTTTTCCCACCGTATTATCGTTGTTATAATTTCCGTCAAAACCCACAATATTATATCCTTTTACCTTTACCCTATAAGCACTATTAAAGAAATTGTTATCGTATGAATTCGTTGAGGCGTTCCATGCGCCCGCCGAACCGACAGGTATAAATTGTTCGGCGCCGCCCATATCATGGTTACCTCTTACCATATAAAGCTTCGTATTGTCAAACAGACCCTCACCTTTAAGTTTATTGTATATGCCTGTCAGATTTTTCATCCACACATATTCATTGGCGTTGTTACCGCCGGTAACGTCGCCAGGAATAAAGAGTACGTCGGCCTGTGGGAATAGTCTCAGTTCTGTTCTGTAATCTTTTTCAATGCGCGCGATTGTTGCGGGATTAGCACTTACTTCCGGGTCGCTGTCCACAATCATATTTAAACCGGCGGGAGTTAATGTTTTATTGCTTTTTTGATAGATGAATATGGCGTTGTTTAGTTCACGTTCGTAATAATTGATGGTTTCCTGTGTAGATAATTTTACTTTTTGCGTTGTTGCAACCGTAGATGCCGTATTCAAAACCTTTTTCAAATGATCAAAATCGGTTTCACTGAAGCCGTTGCCGAGACCGTCTGCTATTATTTTATTTGCTTCTGATATTGTGTCGTTAAGTGCGTTCATATCTACTTTATTTACAGCGTAACTATTATAATTCGCTTGAACTACATCGCTGCTAAATGCACCTTTCCAAACATTCAGATCAGCTATATCGAATGAATTACCCCCATGTTTGCCCAATCCGTCGCTACCTATATTTAATGGGTTCGATGTATCTAAAGTTCCGATCCCCAGCGTAGTTTCAGTCATTTTGTAACCATCAATATACAACGATCCGAGCATTTTATCTCTGTCTACAACAAATGTCACGTAACGCCAATCGGAAGCATTAAACGTGTCACGCCCAAATTTTACTGATGTGGTCGGGAATCCTAAATTCATATTGACCGAGTTGGCTGATGTATAAATCGCCCAGCCTTCGTTAGAACTCTTAGTAAAATCCTTGTTTGATAATATGACCTGATTATTGTTCGTGTCACCCTTATACCAGAAGGATGTGGTAAAACTGTCATTACCAAAATTCAAGCTATGCGTCGTACCGACATAATTGTCGTCTCCGCTTTCTAAGTGCAGAGCTTTGGTCCCGGGTAATACACCGTCTACATAACTATTATTTCCTTTCCCTTCCAAGTTCTCTTGATTTGCATCGTCCTTTAAATGATTGTCGAATTTCATCGATGCAATAAGGGGGTTGGCATTTAATACTGCGTCCGTGGGCAATGAAGTTTTTTTGTCACCATTTGCTGGTAAACCAACTACAACGCGCAATTTTTTACCAATATCATTTAACGTTACGGTGTAGCTTTTGGATGTACCACCCGATTTTACATTAATATATTGATCGCTTATACGTGATTCCTGTACTTGCCATTGATATGTTAGATTTTTGCCCATTGAACCATGATGTATGATTGCACTGGCGGTGATCGTTTGACCGTAAACCGGCTGCATATTGTCGATTTTGACGAGTTTTTCGCCCGATTCGTTTGTAATTGCGTCTGCGGTGGTTGATAACATAACGAATATCAGCGTGAATGCGAGAGTAATAGATAAAATTCTTTTCATTACAGAAAACCTCCATTTTTTATGTATTTTAAGAGACTGTTCAAAAAGCTTGTAAAATTGAGTAAAAAACAAAACCGTAGCGAAACTTTGATGCGCAACTCATTGATTATATCGATCATGTCGACGACTCCAATGTGCTGGAGAAGGTCGCCCCGCTTCACAAGGATGGCGGGCATCCTCCCATCGATCGGGATGAGAGGAGATTTTTCGTCACGGAAATCCCCCTTTGGTTTCCAATATTGGAACCTTGATTTTATCCTTCTGCTCTCATTAAACTGAAATGGAGGTTTTTGAATAGGCTCTTTTTGTATTGTAATGTAAAAATATTATATTGATATTTTCTCAGAGTAAATTTATTGTAAATATAGTGTAAATCTAGTGGGCAACTATAAAGGGCCTTATTATCTATAAATGTATAATAAGGAAAATGTCTACCTATATTATAAAATGCCTCCTTTTCTCAGCACCCACCCGTATAGTATTTATAAATAATGTATGAAAATTTCAACTTAT
>NZ_JBALOS010000341.1:1934-2646 GCF_036962765.1 Neobacillus drentensis | reverse complement strand
ATTACTATATGTCATACAGTATATGATTTATACTATGTATCATACACTATTGTTGTGACGAAACCAATTGAAATTTGGGAATATTTACAAAAATGCCAAAAAAGGCGCCTCTTTTTAAGAAAAACGCCCTAATGTGGAAGATTAAAATCTCTCCTATTTGTTTCAATAGATATTTCAAGAAAGAAGAAAAGTGATGTTTCTCTGTTTCCTAACTAAACTTAAACAAGAGCCCCCTGCTACTTAATCAAGCACGTCTCCCCTTTTTCATCAAACGGGTGTTTAAAGTCAAACGCAAAAGGAGTGGACCCATGCTGAATATAATAGTTGTATCTTTTGAAAGCCTCCACCCATGAGACATCCTTCACCTTTTCTGTCCACCACACTACATATGAAAGATGTTTCTCTTGATAAGGCTCCATCCATTTGCTCCTATCTCGCAACGCTTGCTTATGCTGACCTGAATAGGTAAAACGATAAAGGGATTGAAGGTTTTTCCATACCGTTAGTGTAAGAATAGGAAAACCTTCCCCTTTAATGTCTTTTTCAGGAAAAGACACTCCATTTGATGAAAACGCCTCTATAAGATGTCCAGATTTTAATGCCTGCTGAAATACTTCATTTCCAACTTCAAAAAATTCACGAGAGGCAGGGTGGTCATAGGGGTGATTTAGCCTGCCAACAGTATAGATTGAAACTAAAGCCATAAACAGCC
>NZ_JBALOS010000341.1:0-1852 GCF_036962765.1 Neobacillus drentensis | reverse complement strand
ATTTACAGTCTTTACCTAGATATATTCAAGTAAGATGGGATCTTATAACTTCTAGTTACCACGTACAAAATCGCGGATGCCGGGCAGGAAAATTCTAGAGGTAGTAACGTCTCTTGGTTATTCGTTTGAGACGTTTTTTTGTATGGCTATATAAATTAGTAAATTAAGTATTAAATAATGTTCCATTTAGTGCTTCAATGTACCTTTTCGCTGACCTATTAACGACCAAATCGGCTTCATCTTTAATAATGCGATGAAATGCGTCGTATAATCGATTAAATGTAAATTTATTTACCCTATCCGCGATTCTTTCAACTGTTACACTGGGCAGAGGAATGAAGTTAGGATAACTATACATAAAACTCACCCACTTACAATCAGCTGCCACGCGTATAATATCTCCACTCAATAAAATTCCATTTTGACTGCTTCCATTTTTCCACTCTAAAACAGTACCGCCTTTATAATGTCCTCCGATTCTATGAAGAATAAGACCTTCCTGCAATTCTATCGATTCTCCAGACCAAAAAATGATTTTCTCGCTGGGTCTTGTCACCCATTTTTTATCATCTTCGTGAATATAAATTGGAGCATCGAATGCTTCAGCCCATTCTACTTGACTAGAGTAATAATGAGGATGTGATAAAGCAATAGCATCAATTCCGCCTAATTTGTTAATATGTGAAATGGTTGATGGATCAATAAATGTAATACAATCCCACAATAAGTTGTAATGTCTATCTTTTACAAGATAAGCTGACTGTCCAATTCCAAAACTTGGATTAGTCTTTATGCTATGTAATCCTTCTTCTTGGAGCTCAATGATATTACTATATGTACCGACCTCTATCAGCTTTTCTAATGTGGTCCACACCTGTCCTTTGGAACCAACAAATTGTCTTTCTTCCTCGCAAATCAAACATTGTTTTGGTGCTTCGATTGAACTTGAATACTGAACTCCACAAGTTTCACATATATATTTTTTCAAAAACACCTCTCCTTTACTTTTTCACTACTCACTTCTAAATTCTCCATAAAAATCCAATAATCCTTCTTCAAGTAATGCCGCCCCGTTAGTTTAAGTGCAACGGTTCACAATCATTTTTTGTAGAGAGCATTTTGGAAAATCAACATTTTCACTAGATAAAATAAGAATATCAGACACTCTAATTTTAGCATCTGATATTCGAGTCACAGTTCATTTATCTATTTTGACTATTTTCTCAAGGTTTTTAGTGCACCACTCCAAGCTATAACTTGGTCAACCATTAAATTGACATTTTTAAGATGTAATTCAGCTGGTTTAAAAGTAGTAAAGTTTTCGAAATCTGTAAATAAAGATAATGTTGGGTGAACCTTCACATCGGCTATTAGTAATTCAGCACAAATTCCACGTAAATGCTCAGCTGCACGTGCTCCACCAGTTGAACCATAACTTACAATACCTGCTGCTTTGTTATTCCAGGCTTCACGAGCAAAATCAAGTGCATTTTTTAATGCTCCTGTGATACTGTGATTGTATTCTTGAACAATAAATACGAATCCATCCAAGCTAAAGAGCTTTTCATTCCAAGCCGCAATTCCAGGTTCTGTTCCATCGGTTGTTCCTAAAAAAGGTAATTGAAAATCAGAAATATCAACAATTTCATAATTTGCATCTCCACGTTTGTCAGCAATTCTTTTTACCCATTCTCCAACTTGAGGACTAACTCGACCCTTACGAGTGCTTCCTAAGATAATTCCGATATTTAATTTATCATTTGTCATGTTTTCTTCCTCCTTAATGGATTCTCCGTTTAAATTGTCTGAAATAACGAATTGTTTTGATTTAGCTTCTACGATTATAATAAAC
>NZ_JBALOS010000340.1:0-4277 GCF_036962765.1 Neobacillus drentensis | reverse complement strand
GATATTGGAACCTAAATGGCTGGATTGGGCGAAACAACTTCAATCCATTGCGCAGGCGGGACTAACGTATTCAAAAGATGTTTATGACTTGGAGAGATTTGAATTAATAAGAAATATAAGCGTTGACATTTTAGCACATTACACAGATATGGACAGGCCTGTAATCAAAGATTTATTTGCAGGTGAAACTGGTTATGCAACTCCTAAAGTTGATATTAGGGCAGTAGTCTTTAAGGATGATAAAATACTGATGGTCCGGGAAAATACCGATGGTAACTGGGCATTACCTGGCGGCTGGGCTGACATTGGACATACCCCAAGTGAAGTCGCGGTTAAGGAAGTAAAAGAAGAATCGGGATTTAATGTGAAACCGATCAAAGTATTAGCTGTAACTGATAAAAAGTGCCACCCACATCCTCCTTCTGCTTATCATGTTTATAAAATATTTATTCAATGTGAAATAATTGGCGGGCAGCCAACTAAAGGAATTGAAACAAGTGAAGTGAAGTTCTTTG
The DNA here is from genome assembly GCF_036962765.1 of Neobacillus drentensis. Classification (GTDB taxonomy): domain Bacteria; phylum Bacillota; class Bacilli; order Bacillales; family Cytobacillaceae; genus Neobacillus; species Neobacillus drentensis_C. The sequence continues at coordinate 3,762 of NZ_JBALOS010000340.1, read as the reverse complement.
CTGAAAACGAACTGCCTCCTCTGTCAACAGCTCGGAATACAAAAACACAAATTGAGATGGCTTTTCAATACTTAAAAAATCCCCGTGAAGCCGTTTATTTTGATTAAGAGTATTATATAAAAGTACTTCCTTTTTTTCATCACTAAATGTTTAAGACCAAGATCTATTTGAAATCCCTCAAAATACATCTTGGTTTTGATTTTCTATTTTCTTTAAAGCCCCGAATCTTTACACAAAAAAATTTATACTCCTATTTTTCAAGAACTTTATCATGTGTCTTGTTTGAACTTCACTCTTTATCTTTATCATTTAGCCACTGCATCTTAATAGATTCTCTGAATTGCCCCATATTGAAGTTTTTACCTGGACAACTTTTTGTGACACCTTTTAATTCACGGTGTCCCAGAATGTGAGTTGTTGATAAATGAAATTGATGTAATAGGAAAATGCATAATTTACTCAATGATTTTAGCTGCTTTTTTGATGGAGTTTGAAGATCAAAATTACCAGCTAAACAAATACCTATTGATTTTTCATTATATGAATAGGCGTGTGCTCCAACATGGTATCCTCTTCCTCTAATGATTTCACCATTTTCCTCAATAAAAAAATTGTATCCTATTCCACTCCATCGACGATGATCCTGATGAAACCTATGCGTCTTATGAATATCCCAACCAATTTCTTCTGTATGGTGTACAATGATGTACATGACATCTTTTAAAGCAATAAGCGGTTCTTTAAACGATAAATGAATATCTTTAATCCATCCCGGTTCTTCTTTCATGTAGACTTCTCCTCATCATATAAGCTTAATCATGATCCCCGTCTTATCATCTGAACGAAGATGATTCCTTTTCTCATATTGTTCTAATTCCATAGAATATACTTGCAAACCGATTGTATATATCATTTTAAATGTTTCTTCCATTGAATAGTTCGGATGAAAAAGGCCATCTGTTATCATTAATAATGTTTTGATTTCACTGCTATTTACTTGACCATGCTGAATAAAATGTAAAACTTCTTTTTTTCCATTCGCTACAGTGTAACCATATTCCTTATTAGCTAATGAACGATTAAAGATAAGCTGTTGAGTACGATCCTGATAATACTCCTCATCTGGAATGCTAATTCCTTGCTTTCTTTGTTCTTCACGCCATGCCTTCGCTCTATTACTTATATCTTTTACAGTATCCCTTGTTAAGGCTTTTATGGTTCCGTTTTGATACTCAGCCATGATCATACAATCACCAAGCTGAGCATAAGAAATCTTTCCGTCTTTTTCAATCTTTATCATTGCAGCACATGTTGACCAAAGATTTTCATATTTTTCCTGATTCACCTTGTATTTTTCCATGTGTTCTCTCAACATTCTATTAGCAGCCATGATTCCTTCAACTAATGAAAGGTTCCTTTGGTAGAGTCTAAAGAAATAATCTTTAAATATAGTAGATGCTAAATAGGCACCGTTCATTCCGTTTTCATCTTTGAATGGCATTAATGGAGTTGCCCCATCAAAAACCCCATAGACATTTATCTTTTCGTTTAATACGATTGAATCTTCACTTACACTTTTATGAGGGGCAGCTTTAAAAAAAGACTCCACTTTCATTGGTTGTCCACCTTCTTTTTTATCAAAATTAACAGAAAATCGATTCATTATATATAGACATTATATGATTTAAAGAGAAATTTTATGGTTACTAATTCAATTTCTGGTATGATAGAAAAAACACAAACAGTGAAAGTAGGAACGTATATCCATGAAAAAATCTTGCAGTGAATCGAGAACCATTCAAACTGACGGCGTCCTGCCAAATGACACAAACCCGCACCAGACTCTTTTCGGAGGTGCTCTGATGAGCCGAATTGACCGCGTTGCTGGCATCGCTGCGATCAAACACTGCAGAAAACCTACAGTGACAGCAAGCACCGATTCAGTCGATTTTTTGCATCCAATCACCCTTCAGGATGCAGTCACATTAGAAGCGTTTGTCACTTGGACCGGGAAAACCTCGATGGAAGTGTTTGTAAGAGTGACAGCAGACAACTTATTTACAGGGGAAAGCCGAGTGGCGGCGACATCGTTTTTAACCTTTGTCTCGTTAGATAAAGAGGGGCATCCAGCCCCAGTGCCAACTGTCTATCCCGAAACGGAAGAGGAGCACTATTTATTTAATACTGGAGCAGAACGATCCATTGCCCGAAAGCTCCGAAGAGAACAAAGCAAGCATCTCGCCCATACGTTTGGCAGGAAATAACCATACCATTTCCCTTTAGCGTGTTCGGTTTTGAAGTACAATATGGCAATTAGCAATTGAAACCCCAACAGAATTGCACCTTTATTAACAGGCTAATAAGAACATTTATGGTACAGAAAAACGCTCAGGGCTTATAAAGCTCTGAGCGTACTTTTTAACCAACCTAGTTCAATTATAAATGACTAAGAAACGATTTCTAAAAACAATCTCTTCGCCCCTTCTACCATTAAAGCATTAATCATTCTCAACATTATGCTTTTCCAAAACAAGCCGTAGCATTTCAAACAACAAGAAGTTAAAAAATATCCATACAAAGCCATATACATAACCACCCACAATATCACTTGGAAATAAATCGGTCGATGCAACATTTGCTATGGTTAACCCTATTAATAAGACTAAAGTAAATAAAAGGCTCAATAGTGGCGTAATAGTGTTTTTTGGATGACGGACAAGTAAAAATAAACATGTTCCATAAATTATGATTGTTAAAGTGGAGCTTATATCAGGAAAATTATCTGAATGAAATTTTCCTACAAACCCTATTGATTGAAGATAGGAAAAAATCTGCATGATAGATTCATGAAACAGCCTCGCTCCTAAAATCGAAACGATGAGTAAAAGGTACTCAAGCAGTCTGTTCTTTCCTTTTATCCAAATACGGATGATGGTTATCCCAATAATTGCACACAGGGTATACGGAGATTGGAATACTAGAAATACTTTCATCCAACTCATATAAATTGCAATCTTAACCATATATTCAGCTATTTCATTAAATTGACTAAACTCATCATATAAATAGTCTTGAGCCATTCCTAACATCAAGGTCACCATACCGATTAACACTAAAGTAAGAAAAATAAGAAAGATCTCTATTTTTCTAATGGTTTTTAGACGATTCCACAATCGTTGTATGAAACGAATAAAAAAGTCCTTGATTTGATTCTTAAAAAATCGATAGGCCAAAAAACCTGCCAACAATATGACAAAAACAATAATAAATATAATGAAATATTTACTAGCAGCTTGATGTAAGGCCTCCCAACGAGGTCCCAATACTTTTCCTAGAGTAATAAAACAAAATCCCCATAAAAATGAACCTATATAAGCAGGAATAATGAATTTTCGAAAAGGCATTCTTGAAATACCCGAAATATAACCAGTGAAATGCCTAATCCCTGGAATGAAATAAGCAAAGACCAACAGTTTGCTGCCAGATTGTTCAAACCAAGCGGCGGTTTTTTCATATCTTTCTGGTCCCAAGTGGATATACTTTCCGTATTTTTCAATCAATTTATATCCTCCTGCCTTACCTATCCAATAAGTAGCAGTAATTCCCGCACCGCCCGAAACAAAGACTGTCAGGAGAGCCAAAGTGTAATTCATTTTACCCTGAAATACAAAATAGCCAGCGTAGCTCATTAAAAATTCGCCTGAAATAGGTAGGGCCAAAAGCTCTAGAAAGATTCCTGTAAATAGAATCAGATAACTGTGC
>NZ_JBALOS010000339.1:0-4084 GCF_036962765.1 Neobacillus drentensis | reverse complement strand
ATATCAATGTTATGGAGTACATACATTGGTGATTCAATGGCTATTTGTATTCTTACTCATTTTTTACAAACTACCGAAGATCAAGACATTAAACCGATTATTGAATTCGCCCTAAAATCGGCGCATGACCATATCCATCAAATATCAGAATTATATAAATTAGAAGGGATTCCTCTTCCGAACGGCTTTGGAAAACAGGATGTAAATATACAGGCAAAAAAACTCTTTTCGGATGTAACGTATATGCGTTACCTCCATCATATGGGGAGAACGGGATTGAATACATATAGCTTGGCTAAATCCATTTCCTCAAGAGAAGATGTTCGTAACTTATTCAAGCTGTTTTATGCCCAAACGGAAACACTTTATGACAGAAATACAAAAATGATGCAGGAAAAAGGCGTGTTTATCCGTTCTCCATACCTTTCCTATCCTGAAAAGGTCGAATATATTACGGACAAATCGTTTCTTGGAGGTCTAATAGGTCACCGTCGTCCACTGATTTCAATGGAAGTTGCCCATTGTGGCATTAACATTGAGGTGGCAAACGTAGGTAAAACGATGCTTTTAGGATTTAGTCAAGTTGCTCAATCCAAAAAAATAAGTGACTATTTTAAAGAGGGTTATGATCTAGGGAAGAAAATGGTGGAAGATTTTATGATAAAATTAAAAGAGGATGACAATTCTTATCCTTCTACCTGGGATTCAACTATTACAAGTAGCACGGAAGCTCCATTTTCTGATAAATTGATGTTATTTCATACGAATGCACAAAGTGCTATTGGTATTGGGGACTTCGGTCTTGCCATTGCCGCCTCACTTCGTAAAGATTTAGCCCTACTATATGAAAAATACCTTCTAAAGGTGGCTGCATATGCGGAAGAGGGAGCAAAAATTATGATCGATCATGGATGGTTTGAAAAACCTCCTCAATCGTTAGACAGAGAAGCAATTCGAAATCAAAATAAATAATAGTAATAAGATTGATATCACTTGAACAAAACACTGTGAAAGAAGGATTATTTTACTTAAGTCAAAATAATCCTTCTTTTTTCATGCTTCATGAAATGGCGCTCATTTTATTATCCTTCTTAGAGTGTTATTTTTAGAATAAAAAACACCAACATATTGACACGTTAACTAAGAATATGATATTAAAATATATGATATTAGCACTCAGGTGGATGGAGTGCTAATATGGTGCTGATTTACTTTTTTGACAATCTAAATCAGTAACTACATAAATCGTTTATTCACATTTTTAGAATGGAAAGGGGATTTTTCTATGTCGAAGAAACAGTTTAAAGCAGAATCGAAACGATTACTAGAAATGATGATTAACTCCATCTATACTCACAAAGAGGTATTTTTACGAGAGTTACTATCAAATGCTAGTGATGCGATTGATAAAATCTATTACAAAGCATTAACGGACGATGCATTAAGTTTCGATAAGGACAACTATTTTATTAAATTGATTCCTGACCAAGAAAACCGAACATTGAAGATCCTGGACACTGGAATTGGTATGACAAAACATGAATTGGAAACGAATCTTGGGACGATTGCCAAAAGTGGTTCCCTTGCCTTTAAAAAGGAAAACGAAATTAAAGATGGCTATGACATTATCGGTCAGTTCGGGGTAGGATTTTATGCTGCATTCATGGTGGCTGACGTCGTTACCGTCATTAGTAAAGCATTAGGCAGTGATGAGGCCTATAAATGGGAATCCACAGGTGCGGATGGATATACGTTAGATCCTGTTGAAAAAGAAACAGTCGGTACTGAAATTATTTTAAAGATGAAAGAAAATACAGAAGATGAAAACTATGATGAGTATATACAGGAATATCGCTTAAAATCTATCATTAAGAAATACTCTGATTTCATCCGTTATCCGATCAAAATGGATGTTACCAGTAGAAGACTTAAGGACGGCAGTGAGTCCGACTATGAGGACTACCAGGAAGAACAAATTATCAATAGTATGATTCCGATTTGGAAGAAAAATAAGAGCGAGCTTACAGATGAAGATTACGAGAACTTCTATTCTGAAAAACGCTACGGTTTTGACAAGCCTATAAAACATATTCATATCAGTGTCGAAGGCTCAATCAGATACAATGCAATTCTTTATATCCCAGAAAAAACACCGTTCGACTTCTATTCGAAAGAATTTGAAAAGGGCTTAGAACTCTATTCTAACGGGGTTCTGATCATGGAAAAGTGTGCGGACCTGCTGCCTGATCATTTCAGTTTCGTAAAAGGCATGGTTGATTCCGAGGATTTATCGCTTAACATTTCAAGGGAAATGCTCCAGCATGATCGCCAATTGAAACTGATTGCTAAAAACATTAACAAAAACATCAAAAGTGAATTACTAGGTCTTTTAAGGAAAGACCGTGAAAAATATGAAAAGTTTTATCAAGCCTTTGGTCGTCAGTTAAAGTACGGAGTTTATAGTGACTTTGGCGCCAATAAAGAATTACTACAGGACTTAATAATGTTCTACTCATCCAAAGAAAAGAACCTCGTTACGCTGGATGAATATGTTTCAAGAATGCCTGAAGATCAAAAATATATTTATTACGCATCAGGTGAATCGATTGATCGTATTGAAAAATTACCACAGGCAGAATTTGTTTCTGAAAAAGGATACGAAATTCTTTACTTCACTGAGGATATCGATGAGTTCGCGATCAAAATGTTAATGACCTACAAAGAGAAAGAATTCAAATCAATCTCAAGCGGTGATTTAGGTATTGATGGGGAAGATAACAAAGATGTTTCCGAATCCATTGAGCAGGAAAACAAGGAACTCTTTGACTATATGAAAAACATTTTAGCGGATAAAGTGAAGGATGTAAGGATTTCAAAAAGACTGAAGTCCCACCCAGTCTGCCTGGCCGCTGAAGGGGATATCTCCATTGAAATGGAAAAAATTCTTGCCGCCATGCCTGATAATCAAAATGTCAAAGCGGACAAGGTGTTAGAAATTAATAAAAACCACGAAGTCTTCAAATCCTTAAAAGAAGCCTTTGAACATGATAAAGATAAATTAGATCTTTATACCAAGTTATTATACAATCAAGCCCTTCTAATTGAAGGCTTACCAATCAGTGACCCTGTTGAATTTACAAATGATATTTGTAAAATAATGGTCTAGTCTAAATATCAATCTTGGAGCCGTCCTCACACTAGAATGAGGGCGGTTTTTTTATGTAGGAGAAGGAAGTCTTAGCTAATGCCTATTAGTATGTAAGACAAGATGATTCCTCTAAAAACGTCTTTTTTCTCATCGAAAACCTCAAAGTAATTCACTAAAAAAACGCTGTTGATTCTAACTTCAACAGCGTTTATTTGTAAACTAAAGTTTGTCGTTAGTGAGGAGATTTGTTGTCTATGATTCATGAGTGTCTTCGTCACTTTTGTATTCTAAAATATCTCCAGGTTGACATTCTAAGGCCTTACAAATAGCCTCTAAAGTTGATAATCGAATGGCTTTTGCCTTTCCATTTTTCAATATAGAAAGATTGGCCATCGTTATTCCAACCCTCTCCGAAAGTTCAGTCACGCTCATTTTCCTTTTAGCCAGCATCACATCAATATTGATTATAATTGCCATTGTTTTCACCTCAGACTATTAAGTCATTTTCCGATTTTATATCAATCGCCTCTTTTAAAAGCATTTGAAGAACAGCAGCAAAGACTGCGATAACCATTGAAGCAAAAATCAAGACCAATCCGATTATTATGATACCTGGGGCATCGTCTGCCTCCGCCACGAGATAGAAAAGGGGCATTCCTAACACAAACAGGCTGCTGATTGTAATTGCGCATTTTTTAATATTCATTAAAGCCTTTACAGACAATTCCGAGAAAGCTTTTTGCTTGTCAATATAGCCTAAAAGTTTAAAAGCTTGATACAGAGCAAAATAAAAAGGTATCGCTGCTACATACAAATCGATAAAAACGAGATATTTTATATAAGCATGTTCTGGATACAATTCTGCAGCAAAATTCGCTATCTCAGGCACCAAAAAAATACACAAGGCAAGAACTGGGATTCCCATAAGAATAACAG
>NZ_JBALOS010000338.1:0-10300 GCF_036962765.1 Neobacillus drentensis | reverse complement strand
TTTATTAAAATATTTTTCTACCTTTAGATGTAAATCTTTTTGATACCACTGCGATAGTCCATTTTCTTCAAATAATTGTGGCATTCCTAATCTCTCTGAACGCTTGCCCATTGCCCCATCACCAATGCTTAAAGTATCGATCCAGATATGGTCCACGATCCCTTCCATAACTTTTGGAAACTCAATAGTAAATGGCAAAACTGGGGAAATCGAAGCTTGGGTAGATATTCCCGCATCGTGAACTTCTTTTAAGGCTTTTAACCGCAATTTAATTCCTGGTGCATATGGAGCGAAAATCTGCCTTATATCATCTCTATCAGTTTCAATTGTCATAGACACAAGGACTTCACATTTTTCTTTTAATTTCACTAACAAATCAATATCTCTTGTAATAAGTGGTCCTCGTGTTTGGATTTGAAGAAAATCAGGCGGATTTTCAATCATTTCTTCTAATATCCCCCGTGTAATGTTTGCTTTACGTTCAATAGGTTGATAAGGATCTGTTGCGGAGGACATAAAAATATTCACAGATTGGTTTTTTTTACGAAGTTTATTCATTTCATTTCGGTAATTTTCTGCTGCGTTTGTTTTTATGTCCAACCATTCTCCCCAAGGGATTTGTTTAAATCTTTGAATCGGCATTTCTCTTACGTAACAGTACCTGCAAGAAAACGCACAACCACTATACGGATTCAATGAATGTGTGAATCCAACATCCAAATATCCCTTTGCTTCAGTAAAAATTTTCTTTGCTAAGATTTCTTTTATTTCAAACACCATATTTGACGCTCCTCTCTTTTTAGTGAATAAATACTAGAGTAAAGCTCTTATGAAGTTTCTTGATCAAGGGCTATATATTAAGTAAATGATTTCTTTCTAAGGAGTCTTTAGAAAAAATAATTTCCCTTCCGTCACAAAGATCTCTCCTCTTAAAAAGTGGTTTTATTCCTACTATACAGTTTATTCCAATCTATGAAAATATACCTACAGCACAATCCTTCACAAAGTTATAGAAAAAAGCCGACCTCCATTTATGGAAAATCGACATTTTTTCTAAATATTAACTTCAAATTATAATTTATTATAGCATTCATCATCGACAGGTTCTAACCAATCGGTTTCTCCTGGTGTCATTGCTAAGTGTACAAACCAACTGTCTTTTGTAGCACCATGCCAATGTTTTACATTCGGCGAAATATTCACCACATCACCCGTTTTGAGTAAGCGTGCTGGTTTTCCTTCTTCTTGATACCAACCCTCGCCACCAGTGACTAATAAAACTTGCCCAACTTTATGAGAGTGCCAGTTATTGCGAGCTCCTGGTGCAAAGGTTACATTCCCGATTGATGTGTTAAGTGGTGTTGGGTCAGTAAATATCATTTGTAAGTATGCATCACCGATAAAGTTTGCTTCAACTTTTTGTCCCAATGGAAAGATTGTGCTATTGCTCAAATGTTCATTTGCCATGTTTTAATTCCTACTTTCTTTTAATTTTTTAAGTTGTCAATTGTTTCCTTTAACTTTGTCATTATTCACTTTTTATTACATACTTCATCCATAGTCCACCATCGTCCAGTTTTTCTATCCCCTTTAAGAAAAAGTTTACTGGTTGCGGCTTTTTTTGATAATTGATAGAACAGCCGCTGCATCTTCAAGGTGAGATACTTTCGTAGACCCAACGATTGGAGAAGTAATAGGGTCTTTTTGTAGCACCCAAGCAAGTGCGATGACCAGGAACCATTGGGAATACACCACTACCAAAATCATTGTGTGCATTGTGAATATCAGAGTGACAGATACCGCAATACTTAATATCAATTAATTCATCATCTGGTCGTAAATCTCCTCTTTCTATTGTTGTTTGTTCAAATGGTGCTTTTGCACTCAGAATACGAGTACACGGGTTGTGTTGTTTTTATGATTTTTGCACATAAGGACACAATCCTTTCTTATTACATTTAATGATTAGGATGTACATTGATTCCCATATCCAGCTACTATTAAAAATGAGCATTGATACTTTAATGAACACCTGTCTATAATTATAAATGTGTATAAAATGCTTACAATGGTTAATTGAACAGGATTTGTTTATTAGTGAACAAATCAATAAAAATTGTTAATTATCTTTTAGAAAGTTTAGGGTAGGATTGTATAGTTCCATCAACTGAAAAACATAAAAAAGCGATGCTTTCAAGGCATCGCCCCTATCTTCAAAAAATTGAAATGTACTTTCCAAGTTTATGATACTTGAGGTTGAACATCTCTTGTTCTACGCTTTTTCCTTAAGATTCTCTTTTCCAGATAATAAGTTGGAATAATAATTGCTCCCCAAATCGCAAAATAGTTAAGAACAACGAGAAACGGGTTGCTGCTTCCGCCATGTCCATCTTTTCCATGAAATTTCCCTTCACGAAAGTCTCCGTTTTGCGGTCCTTGCTGTGTATTGATTGTATTCCCAATGTTTGCATTAGATGACTGACCATTTGGTTGCATTTGTTCCTGCTTAAAAACAATAGAATTTGCAGAAGCTGTTGAGGAAAACCATTGAATTCCACCTGCCAATATGGAGATGGATAGAATTACTGATCCAATAACACCCTTCCTAAGTTTTCCTTTCTTTGATTTAAACGCTCTTTTACAGATACTCATTACCCATTGCCAATGTACCCCTATGTGAAGACCCACTAATGCAAGTGTTGCGTCCGCAGAGAAACCGTGGATACCACGAATCGAATGCCCCCCTTGTATTGCGATACTTGGAAGCACAACCCTCGAAATTAAAATACCAGTAATAATGACGGCAGCCATCGAAATTAAAAGCAGTATGTTTAACAAATAACTAAATCGTGTTTTTTTTGGAAGTTTTGCGTCAAAAATCTTATTTGTTGTATTAACGACCCAGCGATAGTTCAATCCGATGTGTATAAGAATAGCTACTCCAATTATCAGTCCAGCAATTTCATGAAACGGTAAACCGTTTAATACACTTGGATTCATTAGTAACACAAAAGTGATGGCCATCATCAAATCCAGTACACTTTTTGTATAATTCTTTTTCATAGATTATATTCCTCCAAAATTAAGCATTAACCTTAACTGGTTCCCATTTTATTGGGTGAATCTTAAGAAACCCTTAATTTTCGGGATTTTCTCTATATTATTATTTATATCACCAGTGTTTATAGGTAACCTAGTATCTAAAAAAACAAACAATCCCCATTTCGAGGGGATTGTTTGTTTTTAGACTCATACTTTGACTACAAGGACTGAGAATGCCCCGTGGCCACATCCATTTCATAATGAGGTCTTATTCTCCATAAGATTAAAAATGCGAAAATTACAATGGCCAGACAGACCCAATTAACATTGCGAAAACCTGCAAACTGGGCGATGCTACCGCCTCCCAAATTCCCCACTAACCTTCCAATGGTGGATCCGTTGGAATAAATGGTTGCGGATAGCCCTGGTGAATTTGGCAGTAAATCCGTAAAATAGCTCAGCCCATTGCCCATGACAATAGCCACAAACGTTGCCTGAAAAAGCTGCGCTGCGATCAGCTGCCAGGTATCGGTGGATACACTTAAGATTGTGTAATAGAAAACAGCGATTATACAGCCGATAATCATCAAGGTATGGTTTGATATCTTTCTGCCCATAGCACCCAGCAAAAGCATTATAGGAATTTCCAAACCAGCACATACACTAACCACTAATCCCACATCCGAATGTGTACCATGAAGCTCATTCACAATAAACAGCGGCGTGTTGATACCGTTAATGGTATTAACGGCATACAGAAAGATAAAGGCGATTAGCGGCTGCCTGATCTGCCTGCTTTTGAGCGAAGAAGTACCTGTAGTTTTTCTCTTACCACTATTGCTTTGAAAGACAATACTGCCCCAAAGTTCATAACTGAAGCAATATAAAATGTATATATCTTAATCAACTTCTCTTTAATTCAACGGTCTTACGAGATCGGACAATTAGTGTAATAACGACAACGAGAGCAAGCATAAGCATAGCCGTACCAACAGTGAGTGAGGTCGAAATACGGTGTGCAAGTAAATTCCGGTCGTCAACGGTGGATGAGCCAGCGGCCGCAAATACCGTTACAAGGATAGCGAGTCCAAGGGAACCGCCAAGTTGATGGGCAACGTTGACAAGGCCGGAAGCGGCACCGGCGTCTTTTGAGCCAACACCAGAAATACCTGACGCGGTAAGGGGGCCAAGAGAACCACCTTGGCCAATGCCGATTAGGATCATCGGCAACGCGATCCCAGTAAGGAAGTTGGTGTCAGTTGAAAGCCGGCTAAGCAAGAACATCCCGATCATCGTTAGTGTAACGCCAGCGGCAAGCAGACGCGGGTTGCCGAACCGCCGCGTAAACCTCGGGACAGAGATAGCCATTACGAAGTTAGCCACCGTCATCGGTAGAAATGCGAGGCCGGCCTCAAGTGGGCTATAGTTACTTACTCCTTGTAGGAACTGGGTGATGAAAAACCAAAATCCCATCATGGCGCCGAGGAAAAGGATTCGTCCTATGTAGGCACCAACGCGCTCGCGGTTCGCGAACAGGCGCAGCGGCATGATGGGCTGCTCCGCACGCCACTCGTTGAAAACGAAGAATGCAAGCAGAAGGACACCAGCCGTAAGTGCCGTGACCGTAACAAGGCTGTTCCAGCCGGCGTCCGCAGAGTGAACAATTCCGTAGACAAGTGCAGTCATGCCTATGGTTGAGCTCACAGCTCCTGCCAGGTCAAACCGCCCCGAGCGCGTTTCAGTCTCGGCAATGTAGCGTGGCGCCGCAAGTATCATGATAATCCCAATAGGCACATTGATGAAGAAACCTGCGCGCCAGGAGATCCAGTAGGTGAAGATGCCGCCAAGCAGTAGTCCGATACTTGCCCCGATCCCGGCAACTGCACCATAGTATGAGACCGCTCGTGTGCGCTCGTGGCCTTCAGGAAAATTCGCTGTCAGGAGGGCCAGCGTCGAAGGAGCCAGGAACGATGCGCCTATCCCCTGCAAAACACGGTTGCTAATCAACCAAGAGGCGGAATGGGACAAGCCAATTGCAAACGATGCGACTGTAAAGACCGCTACTCCGACGATGAACATGCGGCGCAAGCCTATAATGTCGCCGGCACGAGAACTAAGCAATAGCAATCCGCCAAAGGCGAGCGTATAGGCGTTCTGTACCCATGAGAGCCCGGTGGCCGAGAAGCTGAGGTCGTGGTGGAGTTTCGGAAGTGCGGTGATTGTGATGGATATGTCGAGTACGATCATCAAGTAGCTGGCAAGAATGATCACAAGCACAGCCGTACGATGCGAATGGGATTCGGGATTAGCCGCAGCCCCGATTTCATATTCTTTAGTCATTGTCACTCCTCCTTTATTCGTATTCAGTAGTCCTAGTCTTTTCTTAGTTCACTTTTTAAATGACATCAGAAGGTTCTTCAATGGCAAAAGCAAGAAACAAAAGATGGGTCAACCAATTGATTTGGCTAACCCATCTTCATTAGAGCCAATTTAAGATGATGGAAAGCATCTTTACGATTTACAATGTAGCGATGTCAATAACGAATCGATAACGTACATCACTACGGAGGACACGCTGATATGCTTCGTCAACATCGTCTGCACCGATTACTTCAATTTTAGGAACAATACCGTTCTCAGCGGCAAAATCAAGCATCTCTTGTGTTTCACGAATTCCACCTACGAGTGATCCGGCAATGCTGCGCCGACCCATGATTAAAGAAAATACATGGTATTGATCTGGCTCAGCAGGTGCGCCGACATTGACAAGTGTTCCATCTACGCGAAGCAAGGATAAATACGCATTAACATCTAGATTTGCAGATACTGTGTTCAAGATGAGGTCAAAACGACCGGTCAATTCTGTGAATGTAACAGGATCACTTGTTGCAAAGTAATGATCTGCACCAATACTAAAGGCTTCACTTTCCTTATTAATAGATCGGCTCAAGACAGTTACTTCAGCACCCATGGCATGTGCAAATTGGATTGCAACGTGGCCGAGACCTCCCATCCCTACGATGGCAACCCTTGTACCTGGGCCTACGTTCCAATTTTTCAATGGAGAGTACGTGGTGATACCTGCACACAATAGCGGTGCTGCCACATCTAAATCAAGAGCGTCTGGAATACGGACAACAAATCCTTCTTTTACCACGATTTTTTGGCTATATCCTCCGTATGTTGGATTACCATCGAAGTCGATAGAATTATAGGTGTTGATCACACCTTTCGTACAAAATTGCTCCTCACCTTTAAGGCAGTATTCACATTCTCCGCATGAGTCAACAAAGCATCCAACGCCAACGCGATCCCCAACAGCAAATTTTGTGACTTCAGTACCTACTGCTGCCACGATTCCTGCGATTTCGTGACCAGGAACCATTGGGAAGATTCCACCGCCCCATTCGCCGAATGCATTGTGAATGTCGGAGTGGCAAATACCAGTATACTTAATATCTATTAAGATGTCGTTTGGCTCTAATTCTCTCCGCTCAATCGTAGTCTTTTCAAATGGTGCCTTTGCACTTGGGACACTTAGAACACGGGCCATTAGGTTTTTATGATTATTACACATATGAGATTACTCAATCCTTTCTTGGAATCTAAAAAATATTAAGAAGCACCTTAATCGATTTCACTCTATCCAGCTGTCTAAAACATAATAAACGTTGATATATTAGTGAACATCTGTCTATAATTATAAACAGAAACAGAGTACTTACAATTGTTAAATGTACAGAATGTGTTCATTAGTGAACAAATCAATTAAAATTGTTAATTATCTTTAAGAAAGTTTGGTGACCCTCACATTGTCTAAAGTAGATAGAAGGATACTCAAATCACAAGAAGCAATCAAAAAAGCTGTTATTGAGCTGATGGCTGAAAAAAAATTTGATGACATTACGATACAGGATATTTCCGACAGGGCAAATGTTAGTCGAGGAACCATCTATCTTCATTACTTGGATAAATTTGATCTACTTGAAAAGCTCATCGAAGAACATATTAACGAACTACGCGAAATGTGCGAATCGGCAGCTGAACTGGATTATAAAGATGCGAATCTGCCCTGGTTCGAATACCTTAAAAGTAACTATTTATTTTTTTCAACGATGTTAGCAAGTAAAGGAGCCCCTTCTTTTCGGAGCAAGTTCGTTGAGTTTCTTATCGAAGAGTTCAAGGATGAAGTGAATATTACAAAAGGAAGAAATCAAGGATTAAATGAAGATGTTGTTCTTCAATTTATTGTGACGTCTTACGCAGGGATTGTAGAATGGTGGATTACGAATGAAATGCCTTATCCACCTCATGAAATGGCAGAACAAGTAGGGATTTTGTTAGAGAGGAATCTATAAATAAGAACTCAACTAGAAGAACATTCCTTTTGTAAGTGGCATTAAATAGTAAATGGTATTTTGAATAAGAACTCCATATTTTTATAAAAAAGTGGCACAAAAAAGTCTGTGAAACTAGACATTTTTGTGCCACTTAGCTATGAAGGAACGATGGTATGAAAAATATACCTATTATCCATGTTTATGCTTTTCTTTTTTATGATTCCCTTCCTTTTTTTTATGTTTTTCTTCTTCTTTTTTACGCTTCTCTTCTTCTTTCCTTTGTTTCTTTTCCTCATTATTTCCATTATTATTAGGATGTTTGTTTACATTGTGACTTTTAATCTTTGGTGGAACATCAGTAGATCCGACACCTTTTATATACAGCTCGTTATTCACTCTATATACACTATTTGGCTGCTCGAAACCAGACGTGTCCGTTGCAAATGCCACCATCATCCTTTTAAAAATTAGCTGCGAAATTTTCGATGGTTCGCCAACCATGTAATTCCCAATACCATTATTGGTATATCCTGTCCAAACCGCCATCGTATATTGCGGTGTGTATCCAGCAAACCAGCTATCGTTTGTTGCATTGGAAGGATATCCAAATCTAATGCGTGTCTGTTCATCAAAATTGGTTGTTCCTGTTTTTCCAGAAATATTCAATCCAGAGGAGTTTGCTGCTGTTCCTGTCCCCTCGTTTACGACTGTGTGTAACATATCCGTCACCATATAGGCAGTGTAATCATGCATAACACGCTTCGGCTTCGGCGTGAAGCTAACTTTCTTGCCATCAGGGAAAACAACTTTTTGGACAAAATGAGGTTTGTTGTATATTCCTTCATTTCCAAAAGCACTGTAAGCTCCCGCCATTTTCAGTGGGTTTACCGTGTTACTTCCGATCGCATAGGATTCATATACTTGGTTGTTAGGAAAAGTTATACCAAGCTTTTCTGCAAAACTCTTTGCATTTTCCATTCCTACCTCTCGCAACGTGAGAAGTGCAGGGATGTTGTATGAATATTGCAGTGCTTTCCGTATTGACATCGTACCGTGATATTGATGATCCCAGTTAGAAATAGACTGACCGGTTGAATAATTTGTCGGCTGATCATTAATTTGATGACCAGTGGACCATTTTAAATATTCAATCGCAGGACCATAATCAAAAATCGGCTTGAATGAAGAACCAGGTTGACGTTTCAGAGTAATCGCAAAGTTGTTGCCTCGGAATGCAGCTTTATAGTCATTTCTCCCGCTTCCAATCGCTCTGACTTCACCCGTTTTTGTATCTAAAAATACGAAGGCTCCCTGAAATCTATCATTTGGATAGGCGATAATATCATTTGTGTTCATCAACTTATCCGCATAATCCTGTGCTTTAGGGTCCAAAGTGGTATAAATCGATAGTCCATCATTGCCGATGTCAATACCCTTTAACTTACTTTCCACCTCTTTTACAGTCGCATCTAAAAAGGCTTCATAAACCATGCTCTGTTGACTTTTCCTAGGTACAATTCCCTTTGTTACTGGGACTTTCATTGCTTCCTTCATTTGTTCTTCTGTTATATATCCTTGATTATGCATTGAAATCAAGACAAGGTTACGTCTTTTTGTTGCTGCTTTTTTGTTTTCTGGTTTAGACGGATCATAATTATTGGGACTTTGTGGCAAACCTGCTATCATGGCCGCCTGTGGAAGTGTCAATTTCTTCAAATCATTTGCTTCTATCCCATAATAATTATTCGCTGCTGCCGCAACCCCATAAGAACGGTTACCGAGATAGATCTTGTTTAAATACATCATTAATATCTCTTGTTTTGAATATTTTTGTTCCAATTGATACGCCAAGTCCCATTCTTGCACTTTACGTTTTATTGTTTTCTGAGGAGTCAAAAATGAGTTTTTGATTACCTGTTGTGTAATGGTACTACCGCCCTGAGATCCGAAGTTCCCAGTTAAGTTCACAAAAATCACTTTAGCGGTACGTTTTATGTCGATTCCATGGTGTTCATAAAAATGTGCGTCTTCGGTTGCAATAAATGCATGTTCCAACACTTTTGGAACTTGATCATACGTAATTTTTGTCCGTTTTTCTTTTCCGTATTCATAGATAAACTTTCCGTTTTTATCATAGAATTTCGTCGAAAGCGGATCTATTAATTTTGAAGAATCTAATTTTGGAGCTTCCTTAATCATAGTAGCGAACGTAATAGCTCCCGCTCCTGTTAAAGCAATTCCAAGCACCAAACAGGCAATGATTCCTCTCTTTAGCCAGGATACTTTTTTGCTTGATTTATTACGTCTCTGTTGATTTTGTCTTGTTTTTTCAGCTTGTTTCCGTTCCTGTCGATATTGATACGTTTCTTCTGACATTCATCTTCTCTCCCGCGTATAGTTTAATCAGAGTTGGTTTTCATAGACATTACACTTGAAAAAGTATCCATTATGATAGAAAAGGGGAAGTATTCCACCCTTTTTGAGATACTTATATACATTCGTAGCAAATCTTATTTTTTTGAGGGAATCTGATATACATTTTCCTCTTCCATTATCGATACCCTCTTCCCCTTTCAAATATGGTATGATGGATTAAGTTAATTTTTTAAGGAGTGAAATCATGAGTGTACATAAAGATTTAATTAAACATGCGGCAAATCAACATGAAACCTATCAAAAATTCTTAGCGCTCGATCAACAACGCGAACAATATATCGAAGAAGCGATTGAGTTATGTAAACAAGGCAAACCCTTTTCAACTGATAAAATAAATGCAGTTACCAATAGTATTAATAAAATCAACTTGCGTTTCATCCCAACAAGAAAAAACGTTACGGGTGAAATGGTTCAAGAATTCGTAAAAAAACGCTCATAAAATAAAACGAACGGACAGGATCTTAGATCCTGTCCGTTCGTTT
>NZ_JBALOS010000337.1:3902-4290 GCF_036962765.1 Neobacillus drentensis | reverse complement strand
TCACATTAGAAAACAAATGGGTTGCTTATTTTTTTATCTAGTTGTTTCCTTATATGAATTTTTTTTATTTATTTGTATTAATTGCTGTTTCGAAAATCTTATCTTCATTTGAATTTATGTTAAGAATCAAAAAAACAGCCAACCTAATGATATTAGGTTTGTATTAATCAAAAGAAAGGATGATGGTAATGAATTCACCAATGATTTATGAACTTCGTCGACCTGCACAGACTGAACCAGGTAAAACCTATCCTGCGTTGTTTTTAATGCACGGGATTGGCAGTAATGAACAGAATATGCTGTCGCTTGTAAACGGATTAGAAGACCGTTTTTATATTTTTAGTATCCGTGGCCATCTTCCACAACCACCAGGTTACGCATTTTTTAC
>NZ_JBALOS010000337.1:0-3878 GCF_036962765.1 Neobacillus drentensis | reverse complement strand
TCAGTAAACTGACTAGCTTTATTGACTTTGCCTGCGCTGAATACCCATTGGATGAGAGTCAGCTATTCTTACTTGGCTTTAGTCAGGGAGCAATTTTGTCGATGACGCTGGGGTTAACACTGGGCAGCCGAATAAAGGGGATTATTGCACTAAGCGGATACATTCCTGCTTTTGTAAAGAAAGAGTATAAGATACAGCCAGTTGATAAAGTTTCGTTGTTTATTTCTCATGGTGAGATGGATCAGGTGCTTCCATTTGACTGGGGCTTGGCCAATAATGAGTATTTTCGCAGGCTAGAGGCAAATGTAACCTTTAAAACTTATCCAGAAGGACATACCGTTTCGATGGAAAACCATAAGGATTTCATGAACTGGTTAATAGAAAAAGTAGAACAATAAAAAAAACACAAAAAAGGGGAAAATAATTATGTTAACAAAATTTGAAGCGAGTACCTTAATTATAAGAGTCATATTAGGGATTACATTCTTTGTCCATGGGGTAGTAAAATTTCAAGGCGGAATTGAAAACATCGTTGGCTGGTTTGAAAGTATCGGTTTACCAGGATTCTTAGCATATGGTGTTGCAACGGTTGAAATGATTGGTGGTGCTGCACTAGTTCTTGGATTAGGCAGCAGAATAATTTCAGGATTATTGTCGTTATTAATGGTTGGTGCCATCGTAAAAGTGAAACTAGCTGTAGGATTTTTAGGGAATGGACAAATGGCTGGTTACGAATTGGATTTAGCTTTACTAGCTATGACTGTTTTTATTGCGATTAATGGTAGTAAAATGTTTGCACTCGATCAACTCGTTTTCAAAGGACAGAAGGAAGAAACAACCTCATTTTCAAGAAATTAACCTCACTAAATTGGAGGAAGTTAAAATGCTGCCATCTTTTTTTATTGCTCATGGAGCACCATTATTAGCAATTGAGAACAATGAATATACTCAGTTTCTGACTCAGCTCGGGCAAACACTGCCCCGGCCCAAGGCAATTATATTATTTTCGGCACATTGGGAATCATCCATACAAAAAGTAAGCGAAGTGGATACCTATGATACGATCTATGATTTTGGTGGATTCGACCCAGAACTATACACGATTAAATACCCGGCTCAGGGGAACGAACAGATTTCTCAAGAAATTAAAGATTTGTTCTCGAAAAACGGTGTTCCCTTTGATGTAGAGACGAAACGAGGACTTGATCATGGAGCATGGGTAGTTCTTCGCCTTCTCTATCCGAATGCAGATATCCCAGTCATTTCGATGTCAGTTAACCCAAATCTTACACCGGCAGAACAGTATAAAATTGGGAAAAGCTTAGCATCGTTACGCGCAAATGATGTTTTACTTATTGCGAGTGGAGGAACCGTCCATAACCTGAGAGCTGTGAAATGGACAGATAATTCCATTGACACATGGGCGCTTGAATTTGAAAATTGGTTGACTGAACACTTAAACAATTGGGACCTCGATGCATTATTTAAATACGATTCACTTGCACCTAATTCTGAATATGCCGTACCGCGTTATGGAAATGAACACTTTATTCCACTTTTCTACGCATTAGGAGCAGCAGATGATAGCCAGAAAGCAACATTGCTGCATCGCAGTTTTCGATATGGAAATTTGAGTCATAGTGTTTGGCAGTTTGGGTGAGTTAGAAANNTAATGACCATTAATAAAAAATGCAATCTCAATAGAACCTGCTTGCGTATAAAAAGGGACAACAATTAGAACTGCATCACCAAATGTATGATTGACCTCGACAACGATGTTATCTTTACCTCTCCAGTTAAATCCTTCATTTGTAATTAATTGTTTTGCGTTCTTAAACGCCTGACTACTTAATAAATCCGCGACAAACTTATTCTTTTCCGATCCAATAACTGTTGTAACATCGCAACCGCAATCATGGTCAGTTGTGGGTAAACCAGGTTTCGCGGCTGCTTTAGCAGTATTGCCAGAAGTCACAAACAACGATAATGCAATAATGATTCCACCTAAAATTGTTAATACTTTCTTCATCTTTTCTCCTCCTTAATTTAACCTCCTTAACTTCATTCTCTCTTTTTCGACATACTCCTTCAAAAATTTTGGAAAAATATTCGACAAATACCAATTTTTATTACAATTTCGTGTCGAATTGGGTGCCAGGCACCTAGATGTTGTCATTTTTCCATAAATAGGGTCTAATAAGAGTAAAAGGTAATAAGGGATTAATATGTCATTAGACCCAACATCAAGCCATAAAATGAATTTATATACCTGATTTTACAAAGCTTAATACTATTGTAGATTGGTTTATTGGGGGGTAATAGGTTAATGAGTTATAAGTTCTGTACGGAATGCGGAACGAAGGTGGAGAAGCAATACCGCGTTTGTACAAATTGTGGAAAGCAGTTTGCTAATGTTCAAGATACCTATGATCAGAGGCAGTCGGACATTGCTGTAGGAGGAATACCATCACCTAATTTTCAAGAAATAAAAGAAACACCAGGAAACAATACAAGGTCAACCAAACAAACTTCACGAAGCAAGAAATTATATCTAACGGTTGGGGTAATTCTTGTAGTGCTTTTATTTGGTGGATATTATCTAGGATCCACGCTAACCAGTAAGGAAACAGTGATTCAGAAATTTGAAGAGGCATTACAGGAACAAGACACGACTGTCCTAGTTGGAGTAGTTGATACGACCGACCCGAATCTGAAAATTACTAAGAAGTCTTTATTTCCTTTCCTTTCATACATAGAAGACCAACCACAAAACCTTACTTTTTCCGGACTGGAAAAAATGAGATTTGTATCCATTCATCCATCAGGGAAAAAGTGGCTCTTTTTCGATCGTTATAAAATTTATATTAAGCCGTTTTATCCGGTTATTTCAGTTAATTTTGACGGAACAGAAATAATTATCAATAACAAAAAAGTTGGAAAGATTAATCGGGGTGAAGCGAAAACGTTTGGACCTTACCTGATCGGAGAATACAGACTTAAGGCAGTCTACAAAGGGAAATACGCAACTATAGATAAGGAAGAAGTAATCGACCCTCACAGTATTACCGGTAAAAAAATGGAAGTTAATTTGACCCTTCCCGAAAATTATCTTTCCATTTATTCTGATCGCGAAGATGCCTTTCTTTATGTAAATGGCAAGAATACGTATCAACGGGTAGGGGAAATGGATCGGTTTGGACCTGTCGTATTTGATGCTTCCATTACCATCCATGCTGAAACAGAAATCAACGGAAATGTGATAAAAAGTAATGAAACTACATTGGTAGACGAGGATTTCAGAGATATTGGCTTGCTATTTAATTATCAGAAGGAAAATACTCCAGTAGAAAGTAGCAACGTGACTACCGAAGAAGAACTTTCATCTACTGAAGTGGTTGCCACTGAAGAAGATCTTTCATCTATTAACGTTGAAGCTGAAGTGAAAAAAATTAGGACAGAATACAATGAAATTAATAGGGTGCAAAAAGACTTTACAACAAATAAGCAGGGTAGGAATTTTACTCAGTATATTAATGAGAATGGAATTATTAAGAAAATTGTGAAGCACGAAAACGGATTAACGACTGAATATTATTTTTGGGATGATGGTTCACTGTTTTTTATTTTTACGACCACAGCTAAACCATTAGAAAACCGCTACTACTTTAAAAATAATCACATGATTCGCTGGATTGATTCAAACGAACGGAAAATCGATGTTAATAGCAGCAAAGTGAACCAGACATTTAAAGACTGGGAAAACTATTGGGTGAATCAAATACTTAGTTCAATAGATTAATTCAACTAGTACCTGAATGGGTTCTATATGATGGGATCCATTTTGGTACTTTTTTATTTTTGGCTCTTTTCGTAAACTT
>NZ_JBALOS010000336.1:0-3870 GCF_036962765.1 Neobacillus drentensis | reverse complement strand
TGTTTCGCTCAAGCACCCGATAGTTTAAGTACAATACTTCACAATCTGCAATGTAATTGAATAGGAACAAGACAATATCCCGCTCGATTGTAATAAATAAAAATAGGAAAGCACAATCTAAACCATATGAATAACTGTAAAAATTATAAATGATAACTCATTGTAATAAGTTCACCTTTTTTTCCAATTCTTCGTACCCCTTCATTAACAAATCCACGTTTTTTATATAATTCTTGTGATGCATCATTTTTTGAGATGTAATAAAAGATAGAACAGCTGTATCATGAATTCGCCACATTCCTTGTATCTGTTGTCCCATATGGTAGAATCTCGTATATTTTTGCAGCAAGTGCCTGAGGAGACTCCCTTGACCCTCTTTTAATCCAATCGGTAACAATATTAAAGATACCGCCTGCTAAAAACAGGATTTGCATTCTGCTCATTTCATGATTGCGCGTAATATCCGCTTGAAAGACCTTTTCCATTGCATAATTCAAATAATCAAGCAGCATACTTGATATATTTGCATCAATTAACTTTTCTGACGGCTTATGTGCAGACACAAAGCCCTCTATGATATATTCAATAATTAGCTGCATACTATCATACGGATCCAAACTATCAACCTCTTTCAAAAATTGTTGAACAATTTCATCCACAGATGCTTGCACGACGTCGTAAACGTTGCGGTAGTATTTGTAGAATGTGACTCTGGCAACTCCAGCCTTTTTGCAAATAGCTGTTACGGTTATATCTTGCAGTTTATGTTCATGCAACAGTGCGCTCAATGCCTCCATAATGTATCTCTGAGAGTGTACACTGTCTTCTCTTGAATTCCTCAAAGCTAACACATCCCTTCATTCTGTTCGTTTTAAGTGCAAATCCTCACATAGTGCTTGAAAGATGAAAATTCACTGCTATACTTACACATGTAAGTACAATTGTTAGTGTAGTGATAATGTCATTGTATAAAAGGACATCGTTGCTGTCAATGTGTACCATTTTCTTTGTTTCCTACTGGCGATTTGCCGCCATTCTGCAAGCTATTAATAGGGAGGGATATTCAGATACAAGTTATAATATACATTTTTAATTTTTTTATATGAATAATATATGGTTTGGTGTTTGTGCGTTTCTAGATTTACAACGTAAGAACAAGACAAATTATCAACAAGAATAGGGTGAGATTCAATTGGCAAAATATCTGTATAAGTTAGGACATTGGGCAGTAAATCATAGGAAAAAGGTTGTATTCAGCGCACTCGCAATTCTTATTGCATTAGTGCTTTTTGCAGTCAACATGGGTTCCTCCTTCAAGGGTGAGCTGAGCATTCCGAATACACCGGCAGATAAAGCAGGAAAAGTAATTGAAAAAGAGTTTAAAGCGATGCAACCAGCAGGTGCCCAAGTAAAAGTGGTGTTTAAAGCACCAAAAAACGAAACCTTGGAGTCAGCGGAGGTACAACAGAAAATTGCAAAAGTTCTAGATGAGATTAAAAAAGATTCAGCTGTTGATTCTGTGGCAGCACCGATGCAGTTGCAAAACCTCAGTAAAGATAGGAAAATCGGATATGCAGTTGTTACGTACAAAGTGAAAGCGGAAAAGGTCACAAAAGCTTCTAAGGATAAGATTTTAAATAGTATTGAAACAACAAGGGATGCCGGCATTCAAACGGAATTATCAGGAGGCGATATCCAATTTTCTGACTCAGAGACTTCAGGTATGACTGAAATTGTCGGAGTACTTGTTGCCTTCGTAGTCCTGGCATTTACTTTTGTGTCTTTTCTAGCAGCTGGACTGCCGATTCTCACTGCGATAATCGGATTAGCGATTGGAATGCTAGGAATCATGATTGGGACAAATTATGTGGAAATCCAATCTGTTTCCTTATCATTAGCAGCCATGCTGGGACTCGCAGTGGGCATTGACTATGCGCTCTTCATTATCAATCGCTTTAGACAACAGCTTGCACAAGGAGATTCTGTTCCAGAATCTGTTGCTATCGCAACGGGAACAGCGGGAGGTGCAGTAATCTTTGCAGGATTAACAGTTATTATTGGTCTTTTAGGACTGTCTGTTACAAAGATTCCATTCCTGACAACGATGGGCGTATCCGCGGCCTTTACTGTGCTCGTAGCTGTGTTGGTTTCCGTCGTCATATTACCAGCCATATTGGGACTTGTCGGCGATAAGATTGCCCCATCTAAACAAAATCGATTCTTACAAAAGATGAGTGGGGCAGGTAAGAAACACGTTGGTTCAAATAAATGGGGGGAATTTGTCACAAAGCGTCCTCTTATTGTTACAATTTTCGCAATCGGACTACTTGCAGTGATTACGATTCCATTTTTCCATATGAACCTTGGACTGCCTTCGGATGGAACAACAAAGTCCACAGCAACGACAGAAAGAAGAGCTTACGATTTATTGACGGAAGCATATGGAGAAGGATTTCATGCCTCTTTAGTGGTAGTGGCAAAATCAAAGCAAGCAACAGCTGAAACGCAAAATGCTTTGAACACCATTTCAAAAGAATTGGGTACCCTATCTGATGTGAAAAGTGTGACACCAGCTATCCCTGGGCCTTCTGGAAAGATTTATATGATTTCCGTCACACCAAAAACACGACCAGACGATACAAAGACGAAGGATTTGGTAAAAGCAATCCGGGACAAATCGAACCAGACCGAGAAAGAAAATGGAATTGAACTAATGGTAACGGGCTCAGCAGCGATGAATATTGATATTTCACAAAAGCTGAGTGATGCCTTGCCGGTTTTCGCTTCCCTTATTGTGGGACTTGCATATGTACTCTTAGTTCTAGTGTTTAGGTCTCTGCTCATTCCATTAAAAGCAGTTTTAGGGTTTCTACTTTCTCTTGGTGCTACGTTGGGAGCCGTGGTATTTTTCGTGCAGGATGGGCATTTCCAAAAAATATTTGGTTTCCCGGCTGCCGGTCCGATCTTAGCCTTCTTGCCTGTCATTCTGATTGGCATCCTGTTCGGACTCGCTATGGACTATGAGGTGTTCCTAGTGAGCAAGATGCGGGAAGTATATACGCATACAGGCGACCCAAAGAGAGCTATTTTAGAAGGAATGCGGGAGAGCGGGAGAGTCGTAGTCGCAGCAGGATTAATTATGATGTCTGTATTTATTGGATTCATGTTGGCACCTGATACTATCATTAAATCCATAGGCATGTCTCTTACATTCGGTGTTTTCTTTGACGCATTCATTGTGAGAATGACAATCGTACCTGCGGTTATGACTCTTATGGGTAAGTCAGCCTGGTACTTGCCAAAATGGCTAGATAAAATTTTGCCTAACATTGATGTTGAAGGAGAAAGCATTATACAACGCATGGACAACAAAAGTGAAAAGATATATAAACAGAACCCGCTTCCTATAAAATAAAAACGGGTTTTTTTAAGAGAAGGTATAAGTCCTCCTTCATCTATTTGAGTAACATCTATGGAACCCAGGTAAGAAAAAATGCAATTAATATACTTTGTCCCAAAAGAACTCCGTAAACTGTTTTCTCTCTCTTTGCCTTGTTTGTTAAAAGTCTAGTTACTACAAAATTAATGGTTGTAACTATTGCAAAAGTAAAAAGCATTGTTAAAACAAACTCATACAGCATTAACTTCACCTCTACTCAATTGTTAGTTCATTTATTATACCCATAATAATCCTTATTCCACTAACCTGCCCCGTTAGTTCAACAAGAAAAAGCTGCCTCACTGACAGCTCTGATTTCTTAAACTCAAGCACCCGTTCGTATTATAAGGTCAGCCAGATATTTAAACTGTACCCGTTGTAAAGGACATTATAAAATAGGTGATGCCAGATGTAGAAGATGATTTCTGTAT
>NZ_JBALOS010000335.1:1704-4353 GCF_036962765.1 Neobacillus drentensis | reverse complement strand
TTTATAGCTGTTATTCTTTTTAATTTGATTGCATTTATAACTAACAAGCGACTTACTAAAAATCAGATTATTCATATTTGGTTGTTCACCATGACTTTACAGACTATTGCTGATTTGTTTATTGACCAAAAATACCACGGTTATTGGTACTTTACACAGGATGTAGATTGGGAGGCTTTACCTAACGTTACAATGCTTTTACCACCTGTAAATATGATGTTTTTGAATTGGTATCCTTTTAACTCTCGATTATTAAAAAGAATTTTTTATTATATTTATTGGATATTGTTTATGCTGATTTATGAAAAAATAGCATTACTTCCAGAACCTTGGGGGTACTTCCATTATGGGTGGTGGAAATTGGAGTATTCTTTTCTTGTTGACCCTCTTTTGTTAGTTATTTTACTGAATTTTTATAAGTGGATTTGTAAGATTGAAAAAAGTTAAGTTATGGTGCAATAATGGAGCAACTTAATACTTTTTTATTCTTCAAGTAACGGGCAGGATAATTCAATAACTGAGATGAATATATGTAGAAATTTCTTCTCGAGGTGGATTATGTCAATAAATTTAAATAACTTTAGAATCCTTGAAGTATCAAAGGACAAGGTTGGAAGATATATTAAATTAGAGATTCAGCTTCAGGATGGAACATCTATTATTCGTTGGGATATAGATGAGATTACTTACAAACAAATTAAGGAAGTTGTATCTAAAAAACATTTCGATTCACTGGCAATAGACTACCGATTCGAGATTATCCTCTATATTCCTACTTACCAGGATATCTGATTCTTTTATGGGACTTAATGCATTTGCTATTTTATTAGCATCTACACCATATGCAATTTGGAAAACTTCTGGAGGTGTTAGTCGTAACATATCTGAACCTTCTGCTGCTTCAAAAAGATCATTGTTAAAAACGAGGTGGAGATGCAATTTTTCAGACTTGGATATTATCCAATGCCACCAACCCATTGGAATAAAAACAACTTGACCTGGTTTAGCGACATAGGTGTGCAATTTTTTCGTATCTGGATCAACAATTGAGATCTGAGCTTCACCTGAAACAACCACATCCAACTCCCATGCGTTAGGGTGCCAATGCGGTTCCCGAATATGTCCCTTCGTTAGATAGACGTCTCCAAATGCACCTCCCAGCATGGCAGGCATTTGGGTCGAAGTAACTGTAAATATAACATTTTCAGGATCTCTTTCAAATAAGATATTATCCTTCGAGTCAAAAAAAAGATTAGGGGTACCACTTGTTTTTTTTATGTTTGTATTGTCAGGGATGAATCCAGACTTTCCCATGAATTTTCCTCCCAATTAAAAGGTGCCACTATAATGTTATATGAGGAAACGAAATGTTCGTGCTTAATTTAGCATAAGAAAAGGAACATAAGGCAATTTAAAGAACGTATAGTTTGCGAATGTTTTCACTTCAACTAACTGGTGCTTGAGTTAAAGATCAGAGCCGTCATTAAGGCAGCTTTTTCTTGTTGAACTAACGGTCAGTTGAAGAAGAAACGTGTTAAAAATAAAAAACATACAAGGTGCTTAAAAACCAATGAGGATTAATGCAGTTTTTTGTTGAAATTCAGTTTATATTTCTTTAATGGTTCAACTACAATTATGTGACTGTAACTTGTTAAGATTGCATGATACGGTTCCTTTATCACGCAACCATACAGTTGCTCATACTTGACAGGCAACCGTAGAGTTGCTTATACTCGATATATGAATTGGGACAAAGACGCTATATTCAAAGCACTTGGCGACTCGACTCGGCGGCATATATTGGACGAACTATCCGAACGCAACGAGTTGACGTTGTATGAACTTACGGTACGTCTCATTATGAAGCACGACCTTTCCATTTCGCGACAAGCGATAGCAAAACATCTTTCTGCATTGGAAGATGCTGGGCTCGTAAAATCAAAAAGAAAGGGAAAATATCGAGTCGTTATATTCAACAACGAACCACTTAAAAATTTGCTGAAAGGATGGATAGAGTAATTTTATCTAAAAACTTCTAACGAATTTATGGGTTTCTGCTTGGAGCTAGATTGTTTGCAGTGCACCAACGTGGTAAGTATCAAAGGAGGCAAAACATTATGAAAGTCATTGTTACTAGTATATTCGTACAAGACCAAGACAAGGCACTGGAATTTTATTCAGAAAAGCTGGGATTTGTAAAAAAGCATGACGTTCCCATGGGGAAATTTAGGTGGATTACGCTTGTTTCTCCCGATGATCATGACGGTACCGAGCTTTTACTCGAACCGAATGAGCATCCTGCCGCAAAGGAGTATCAAAAGAAGATATTTGCCGAAGGCATCCCAGCAACAATGTTTGGCGTTACAGATATTCATAAAGAGTACAAACGATTATTGGAAAACGGCGTGAAGTTTACTATGGAGCCGACAAAAATGGGCGAAGTCACAATAGCTGTCTTCGACGATACATGCGGCAACCTTATTCAGATATTGCAGATGTAACTTCATGACGAAATTACCTAGTTCTTAACGACTTTATTGGTAAGTTTTAAGTTTGGTAAAGTGTTTTTTATTAAGAATTAATCAACTTCATGTTAACCCTGTCTTAATTTTAGGACGGGGTTATACATTTTTAAGGTCTAAAAATAAA
>NZ_JBALOS010000335.1:848-1653 GCF_036962765.1 Neobacillus drentensis | reverse complement strand
GTTCTTTAGTGAAAAATAAAAGCATCCCATACAATACACGTAGGACATTTATGGCAGCTTAAAAAGTACATCGATTAAGTATAGTTAACTACTAGTTAATACAATTTATACATGATAAAATGTCTAGGAGTTTTGAGTTAGGGGGCCGTAGTTAAATGAATCAGCAGTGGAAAGAGCAATTAGAGAAGCACAGAAATAATCGTAAAGAAGAAATCCTTACTGCAGCTCAGCAATTATTTCTTGAAAGAGGATTAGGAGTTGTAAAGTTAAACGATATCGTTAAGCAGTGTGGGATTAGCAAGGTTACCTTTTATAAATATTATAAATCAATCGATGAAGTCATTTTTGCAGTACAAATGAAAATACTTGAGGAGTTGATTGAGAAGGATAAAAATTGGATGACAAAAGGGAAAAACGGATGGAAAAAAATGGAGTGTGCTCTCCGAATTCAAATCGAGACTTTAAAAACTGATAAAGCTTCAGTCAGTTTCATAGGTCTTTTTGATATGCATTATCGTGACCATTATCCCACTCCGGAATTGGAAATTGCATTTTTAGATCTTTTAAAAAAAGGTCGGTCACTCTTTAAAAACATACTCTTAGAAGGAATTCAGGATGGATCCATTCGTAATGATATTGATATTACGACTCTGCAATTTACAATTAGCAACATAACGAGTGCGACTATTCAACGTATGGCTTTAAGAGGGAAGATTTTAAAATATGATCAAGGTATTGATCCAGACTTGATACTTGAACAGATGATGAATATGATCTTGACATACTTAAAACCAATGAAATAAAT
>NZ_JBALOS010000335.1:0-802 GCF_036962765.1 Neobacillus drentensis | reverse complement strand
TGTAAGATTTACAATTAATTAACAAGATAAATACACTTAATTAATAAAAGATAACTATAATTCAAAGTATGTTTACTAGCAGTAAATACATAGTTATACCATGTAAATAGATTAGGGGGGCAACCAACCAATAGGAATCTTAACAAAATTTAATGAACTGATGTCATTTACTAAGACTAATCAGGACACGGAGGAGAAATTAGGTATGAAGATAAAGGAGAACCAAACATTAGAATGTAGAACAAATTTTCGACCGATAGCGAGTTATCGAACAAAGGATGGACGAAAAATCATTGAGAACCGACTTTTTCGTTCAGGAGAACTAGCTCAATTTAATGAAGAGGATCTACATTTTGTCCAATCTCTTGGGTTAAGTTACATTATAGATTTTCGTTCTGAAAAGGAAAGAGATGCAAAACCGAACCCCATTATTAAAAATACTAAGTACGTCAACATACAAGCTATTGGGGGGTCTATGAATCAAGATGAAATGATGATTGCCCTTAAGAAATTATTAGAATCTAGTCAATCAGGAGGTTTATTAGAAAACGTCAACCGTAATTTTATAAGAGATACTACTTCTAAGAAGGCTTTTAGACAATTTATTGATTTGGCCATTGAGGCTGATGGGCACCCATTTCTGTGGCATTGTACTGCAGGTAAAGATCGAACTGGCTTTGCTGCAGCTATCCTATTAATAATACTTGGAGTACCCATGAAGCAAATTTTTGAGGATTATTTACAAAGCAATAACAATCGAATCGAAGAGAACAATAAAATACTGGAAATAATGAATACGATG
>NZ_JBALOS010000334.1:12995-13242 GCF_036962765.1 Neobacillus drentensis | reverse complement strand
GACCACATATTTAATAAGCCCAATTTCTCAGCACAAAAATTGAGAAATTGGACTTTTATCGTTACTCCAGAAAAGCGCCCTTTAATGGAATAACCAAATAGCATCTATTAGCTAGTTTAATGGAAGATCGTAATTGGAATTATTGGGGATAATGATCTTTTAACGATGTTTTTTAGTATCGAGTCCAACTTTTTTCAATACGATCTAACTTTTCCTTTTTGAATAACACCAAAATAAAAATAAAATT
>NZ_JBALOS010000334.1:12593-12908 GCF_036962765.1 Neobacillus drentensis | reverse complement strand
CATTGACAACCATGAAACAAAATTAACAGGAAATGTGGAATTTTATTGAAGGCTAATTCTCATATAAGTGGTTCTTTAGTGACTGGGTTCGAATTATAATTTGGGCTAAAATCCCCTTAACAGTAAATTCCAAATAATGTAATATTACAGAGGATTAAATTTTTTGAAAGAGGTGTTACTAGGTGAAAGCATTGAAAAGAATAGTGACAAGTATTTCATTGACTCTCATTGCTTTTTTAGTCCTTTTTGGTACCTTTAGTTTCTCTAACACCAAGGTATCTGCAGAAACACACAACTATGATGGCAAAAGTCCTT
>NZ_JBALOS010000334.1:0-12556 GCF_036962765.1 Neobacillus drentensis | reverse complement strand
TGCTGCTAGCGGTGTGACGAAAAAGAGTTTGAAAATTAATAATCCAGACGGTTCTTATGCCAATTTAGAGTTAAAATTTAGTACGAAATGCAAAACAGCGTGGGCAAAGATCACTTTAAGCAGACCGGCCAAAACGAATGAGGAGGCTACCGCATTAGTTGTGCGAAACACGGATAATAAGCAATATCATTGTGGGTCCCCTGGAGGTAATGGAGCAATTAATAAAGGGCAAACATCATGTTATACACCCATGGTATATGATTTAGATCCTCGTAAATCGAAGGCAGTTGGATTCTGGCCATATACAAGAGGCGAGACAGGCTGGTATTAAAGGAAATAAGTTTTCATTGACTAATGAGCTAAGAAAGGAAGGATTTCTTGAAAAAAAAACTTAATCGGATGACTCAGGCAATGTTACTGTTTTTGTCGGGTATAATCGTTACTTTTGGACTTTGGGATGATCAAGTATATGCGGAATCTCATTCGTATGATGGCAAAAGTCCTTATTATAATAGTTGTGCAAACTCAGCTGTAACGAAGGACAAAAAATGGATTGATTCTGTTCATATGTAGAATTGAAATTCAGTACTACATGTAAAACTGCATGGGCAAAAGTTACAATCACCAACCCCGCAGTATATAATCACGAAGCAGACGCCAGAATCATTCGAAAGACAGACGGTAAAGCCTATACGTGTGATAGTTCTGGAGGAAATGGGGTAGTTAACAAGGGGCAAACCTCATGTTATACGCCAATGGTTTATGACTTAGACCCGCGCAAAGCACAAGCTCAGGGCATACACGCTATCCCCAATAGTGATGCCTATAAGAAAGCAGTAACTATTTGGTATTAGTGTAAAACAATAAAGTTATTTAATTTTAAAACATCAAACACTCATGACCCCGTTCTGATTTTAGGACGGGGTAAAAATAATGTTTACTTTTTGATTTAAAGTACTACATAGCATTTAAAAATATAAAGTCTTTTAATTCAAAGTGTTATGGTGAATGATTACAGAACGCATGTTCTATTTCATAACACTTATTGTTATTCCACAATCTGGACCGATTGTTGAAAAAAAGCTAATGACGATTGTTCCACTAAACTGCTCCGTTAGCTTAAGTGCCACCTTTCACAAACTGCCACGTTATTTGTACAGTAAACTGGCGATGATTTGTTAAAACATCGCCTCCTTTAACTTGCTATCAGGAAAGAAGATATTTTTCTTTAAAAATTGGACTAAGTTCACTCCATACATCAAATTTATTACCATCTTAATCATAAAGGACAAAATTATCAGGTTCTGCATCCCAAGTATAATATGAGCCATATTCTTTATAATCGTATTCAGTATCAAATAATGGATGGATTTCTTTTATAGCATTTAAAATTCCACCTAATGCATCTGTCAGGTACCCTGGACTAAAACTAAAACTTTTGGAATTAATTTCTATATTAAAATTTGCCCAACCAGCACCTTGTAACTTATATTCAAATTGCATTTTTTTAAACATCCTTTTAGTTTATTTTGAAATAATTATAGCACTCTTATTGAACTATCTTGCTTCGTTATCGCAATAAGAAAATGCCCGCCTATACTTAATGGACACTTAAGTCAATTTTAATCCACTTTTAATAACTAGCTCCTAAATTTCTTATATAGTAGAGACAGCACCGTCTCAAATGAAAAAAAGAGATGGAAATTGCTTTGTAAGAATAACTACTTCCAAAAAGGAGATGAGTTCTTTTAAGGACACCCTATCTTTCATTGGATCATCAAGATTTTGGAAACGACTGTAGGGAAACAGCGCCAGACTTCCCTAATAATAAACATGAATTCGGATTGGAATTCACTGTAAAGAAAGGAAAATATGTATGCAAGAAAACCAAAGTAATTTGAAAATTTTACTTAACAAGGTACCACAAGTTACTATTTTCTTCTGGATCATCAAAGTTTTATGCACAACTGTTGGTGAAACATTTGCAGATTTCATCAATTTCAACCTTGGACTTGGTTTAACTTTGACTACCGGAATTATGGGAATCGCGTTTTTCATTGTATTGTATCTACAATTCAGAACAACTAAATATGTTCCTGGCATTTATTGGCTAACGGTTGTACTTATTAGTGTATTTGGTACGTTGGTAACTGATAATTTAACAGACAGTATGGGAGTACCTCTTGAGGTTAGTACAGTCGTTTTCTCCATGTTGCTAGGATTAACTTTTCTTTTTTGGTATCTTAGTGAAAAAACACTCTCGATCCACTCGATTCATAGCAGAAAAAGAGAAGTTTTCTATTGGCTTACCATTCTTTTCACATTTGCACTTGGTACAGCAGTTGGAGATTTATATTCCGAACAACTGGGTTTTGGTTATCTAAACACAGGAATTATAGTCGTTGCAATAATAGCTTGTGTATTTTTAGCATGGAAATTTTTGAATCTTGATGGAATTTTGGCTTTCTGGATAGCGTATATTCTGACTCGTCCACTCGGAGCATCATTAGGAGATTACCTATCTCAACCAAAAAATAATGGCGGATTAGGTTTGGGGACAACAATAACTAGTGTGATTTTTCTTTTAGCTATTTTTGCAATCATCATTTTTCTTGCTGTTACAAAAATTGATATAAATTCAAAAAGTGAAAGAGCAGAAACAAACCAAACAAATGAAAGTAAGAAAAATGTTTTGAAACAAACCATTACGGTAATTTGCATTTTCTTAGCTGTCAGTGTAGGCAGTTATGTTTGGCGCAACAATAATATAGCAGCGCAAACCGATTCTGCACAAACTACATTATCTGGACAATTAACAGATTTTGTTAAAATCGAAAGTGATATGCTAAACAAAGTAAACTCAAAGGACATTACTTTGGTGAAAAAAGAGGCAGACGATTTGGAACATAATTGGGACACATCGGAGCCTAAACTTAGGAAAATAGATGGCACAACTTGGGTTAAAATCGATGGAACTATTGACGTTGTATTAGCAGCAGTTCGTAAGTCCAATGCCGATGTCAACCATTGCAAATCTGCACTTAACAATTCGCTTAGTGTGATAAATGTAGCAAATAAATAAAATTCTTGGGAATCGCTAAATGCGGTTCCTTTTTACATGTAATTCTGATTAAACTTAACTGCCTGCATTCATTTTTAAACGCTTTTTTATTATTATTCCTTGTTTGCGGGAAGTAAAAAATGATTGGAGGTGGAAAAATATTAAAGCCGGCAATGCTGCCGACTTTTAAAAGATCATTATGTTTACTATATTATTTTTCCATCATTAATTTTAAAATGAGTTCATCTGTTTGCCGTGTTCCTTCATTTCCTAGCTTGCAAAAGCTTTCAATACTCTTTTCAACATCATCATGGATAAAGCCATCAGTCGATTGGATTTCTTGATGGTTTAGTGCAAGCAGTGCTGATTGAACAGCGACATTCGAACAAGTTGAGACTTTCATGGCACATCCAGCTTTGGCCCCGTCACAAATCATACCAGTAACATTGCCGATCGTGTTTTGTATCGCAGCCTTAATTTGCTGAAGACCACCCTCAAGTAAATAAACAATTGCACCACTTGCCCCCATTCCTGCAGCGGTTACACCGCATAAAGCAGAAAGGCGTCCAAATTTAGATTTAATATGAATGGTTATGAGATGGCTAAGGGCAACCGCTCGAATCATCTTTTCCTCAGATACTTGTAGCTTCTCTGCCGCTGCTACAACCGGTAGTGTTACAGCAATTCCCTGATTGCCACTCCCAGTATTCGCCATTACCGGAAGTATTGAACCAGCCATTCTGGCATCTGAACCAGCGGCTGCAAGAGACATGGCCGAAGTCGCTATATCATCGGATAAGATTCCTTTTTTCACATTTTCCTTAATTGTTTTGCCGACATTGAGTCCATAATTTCCGGAAAGGCCTTCCATTCCAATCATTCGATTTAACTCAATGCTCCTTTTTACTAGAGCTAATTCAGTAAGGTCTGCTTGAAGAACCCATTCATAGATTTCATTAATCGTAAGCGCTTCTAATTCCTCTTCATCTGTTTGAATCCCAATATTTTCACATCCACCACGGTACACAGCTTTTCCATCCACTTCGATTAAGGTGATATTCGTATGATTATCAGAAATGATCGCTCTCGAATACTGCTTATCTGTTCGTACAATCACTTCAATATAGAGTCTTTTCGTTGTATCTGCCTGACCTGCTGTTACTTTTCCTTCTTCAATGAGTTTTATCGCCATTCGCTCATCCTCTATTGTAAGCCCGTTTAAAACTTTTAACTGTTGATTGGGATCTCCAGACAATGCTCCAAGTGCAGCAGCGAAATCAAGACCTTTGGCGGTCATCCCTGGAATCCCAACAGACTTGGCATTTTTAATAATATTTCCGCTCGCTTTTACGTTAATCTCTTCTATTTGTCCCGTTACATAACTTTTAGCCGTCGCTGCAGCTAAAGCAATTGCAACCGGCTCCGTGCAGCCAAGGGCAATCACCAATTCTTTCTCTAATATTGCTGAAATTTTGTTTTTCCCCATTTTGTTCGCCACCTGTTCTTCTAAAATAACTTATAATAAATAATACCATAATAGCGTACCTGTCACATTTACAAAAAAAGGAGCATCTTCCACATAAAGCGGAGAGCTCCTTTTACAATTAATCCTTATTAAGGCTTGCTACTGATCCTACCTGGAATACAGTGAAGTGGGGAGGAAAGGAAAATTTATGGTTCCCGCATTTTTATATACCAAATCAAAATCCATAAAATTTTTCTGGTGCGAACCCGATGGGCCGCTGGATAACCCGTTATGTGGGAATAGTAACTTAGTTCTCCTACCATAACAACTTAGTGTTAAATCGATATTTACACAGTTAATTCTAAGAGATTGCCTTCTGGGTCTTCTATCACACTCTCATAGTATCCGTCTCCAGTGACACGAGGACCATTAACTAGGCGGTAACCATCATTCTGTAGGCGAGTTGTCAACTGATTAACGGACTCCCGGCTTCCCAGGGCAATTGCAATATGAGCCCAGCCAATCCTATCGTCCTGATCCGGCTTATCGATACCTGACTTACACATAATCTCTAAACGTGCACCCCCGTCAAACGTTAGAAAATAAGATTCAAATTTCTTATCTTTATTATGATACTTTGAGTTTGCATACCCGTTAAAGTACGTATTATAAAATGTCTTCATAGCTTCTAAATCTTTGACCCAGATTGCCACATGCTCTATTTTCATCTCACTGTCACTCCTCAAATGTGGTTATATTTTTACCTTTTTTAAAATTCTTGCGGGTGATTAAATAATCTATAACCCCTCTTTAAATTACTGTGGAGTTGTTATTTTTCACTCTTAATGGTTCGTTTCTATTTAATATGGCATTTAATTTTTCGGAGCCTAGGAGCATAATTGCAACAAAACCAGCAATGACAAACGGGAAGATTCCTATTGTTGAGTGTGCTGCAATGAAACCAAGAAACGGAGGCAGGAATGTACTACCGGTATAAGCAACAGCCATTTGATACCCCATAATGGTTTGAGAATGCTCCTTTCCAAATCGTGCTGGGGTTTCATGCAACATACATGGGAAAATAGGTGCTAATCCTAATCCAACCATAATAAAACCTACAAGCAAGAATGTGGACGGCAATGGTAGGAATAGAAGTGCGGCACCAACTAATGCTATTATTTGCCCCATCCGAATAAGAGTGCGGTTACTTATTTTTAGAGTAATAAAGCCTGTTATCAATCTTCCGATGGTTATTCCTGCGTAATACAAGGAAACCCATTTTGCGGCTACATCAATGGATAAATCTTTAACATTTACTAGGAAACTACTTCCCCAAAGTCCCATAGTTGCTTCTGCGCCACAATAAAACAAGAACGATAACAAAGCTAGTTTAACTCCCCTAATTTGCAAGGGCTTTTGATTTTCAGGATCTGCTCCATACCATGCACTATTTGTGTTATCAGGATCTTTCGTTGCGTTAACATTGCTGTTTCCTCCAACCTTATTCCATAAAGGCAAAGTGAAGAAAAGAATGACAACTAATACAAACTGCAGACCAGCGATGGTTAGATATCCGTTTCTCCAAGAATGTTGCCCTGAAATAAACTGAGCCATAATGACTGGACCAAGTGTAGCCCCAACTCCCCAAAAACAATGAAGCCAACTCATGTGGTGTGCTTTGTAATGTGAAGCTACATAATTGTTTAATCCCGCATCCACTGCACCGGCACCTAATCCAAGTGGTATGGCACAAATAAATAACCAAAAAATCGAAGGAGCAAAATGAAACCCAAGCAGGGCTCCAGCTGTCATTAAACAACTGAAAAATGTCACAATTCCAGTTCCGAAGCGTTTAAGCACAGTTCCGCTAGCAAAACTGGAAATAATTGTTCCTCCTGCGATTGTCATAAAAAGCAATCCAGCAGTCTCAAGCGGTGCTCCAAACTCCGATTGCATCATAGCCCAAGACACTCCCAGCAATGAATCAGGTAATCCCAAGCTGATAAAAGCCATGTAGATAATTAGTAAAAAGAATGTAGCCAAGTATAACCCCTCCTTACAATTTTTAATATAGTCATTGTTGTGTCTTAGCTGCTTATTCCAGTGATCATGAGATCAAGGCCAAGACTTTGTAATCCAAATAGATAGTCTTGTTTCCAATCACTCATGATAAGTTCTGGAAGATGCTCCGCTGGAATATACTTTGAGCTTCGTTCTACAATTTTGTCTATGATAAACTGGTTGACTTCATCATCGCAAAAAATAATGGTATTAGGGTTAATGATAGCTACAAATGAAGCTACTAACCTGCTAATGGCGTCAATCTCATATTCCTTACCTATAAATGCTTTCTTAGTCTCGTTTCCATTTTCCAAGGACTGACCAAAATTTCGGTCATCATACTGTGGAACGAATGAAACCTCTCCTGAAAAATTAGTACTTCCTCGCACCACAACTCCATTTACCATTATTCCAGCACCTGGACCATTTTGACCTGAATATAAATAAATAAGAGATTTATTTTTCCCATTTCCCTTACTATCGTGATATCCAAGCACTGCCGCATTCATATCGTTCTCTATTACAACAGGTATTGAGAAACGATTTTCCAAGTATCCCTTCAAATCAAAGTTTTGAAGATGCTCATACCCTGGTATATAAATAATCCGTCCATTATCAACAGAACCAGGTACACCAATGGATACAGAACTAATTTTTGGATATTTCTCTTTTATCTCTTCAACACACTCGGTTAATAATTTCAAATCATCATCTATTAATGCACTTGAGGTTTTTCCAACATCCTTCACTTTTCCTAAACAGTTAAAGACAATATAATTTGTCTCTGTTCTCTCTAAAAAGATCGCCAAGCCTAACATATACTCCGGATTGTATGTATATCTTTTTGCCTTTCTTCCCCCACTCGAATCATCAAGACCGACTAAAAATAGTTCCCCATCCTTTTCCATCTGTGCTAAGAATTTACTTATTGTAGGAAAACTAATTCCTAATTTATCGCTAAGATCAACTTTTGTAGCACTTCCAAGTTCTAAAAGAGATTTACGAATTCCGTGAAGGATTACCTTCCTCATCGATTTTGGAGTAGCATTCACAAGCGTCACCACCTTATAAAATTAACTTATTAAAGAACTTTAATAAGTATCTAACAAAAAAACTTATTAAACATCTTTAATAAGTAATGTTGAAACTATATCATATAAAATGACCAAAAACAATGGAGATCATGATTCAACAAAACTCACGTTAGTTTAAGATTTTTACTTAGCTAACAACGTTACCCAAAAAAATTTTTTTGTTTTTTAGTTGACTTAAACCATGGTTTAAGTCGTATCATATTCCTGCCGTCAATGAAAGATAAAATTTGGAGGTCTCCAGATGAAATATTGTTCAATTAGCGAAGCTTCAGCCAAATTCAATATTCCAGAATCAACGTTACGTTATTATGAAAAAAAAGGACTACTACCACTAATTGAGCGTGATGAAGCTGGCAGGCAGTTATTTTCAGAAAATCAAATTGCGCTCCTGGAAACCGTTATTTGTTTAAAAAACACGCACATGCCAATAAGCGGGATTAAGCAATATATTGATTGGGTAGTAGTAGGTGAAAACACTATTGAACTCCGACTTGAAATGATGAAGAATCACAAGCAAGCAGTGCTAGATGAAATTTCGTTGATGACAGAATCCTTAAAGGGGATTGACTTAAAAATTTCACGTTATACAAAACGGACTCAGGAAAGCAAAGAAGAAGGATAAGATGAAAAAAGTGTTAGTAAAAAAGCACATATAATGGAATTGGCTAAAAAATATTAAACAAAAGAGTAAAAAAATAATTAGAGAAGAGGAACCGTAATGAAACTTTCAGGAAATACAATACTTATTACAGGCGGAAGCGCTGGAATAGGATTAGCTTTTGCAGAACGCTTTATTAAAGCAGGAAATAAAGTCATTGCTTGTGGACGACGTGAAAATGTACTTCAAGCTGCCAAAGAAAAATTCCCTAGCCTTATTACTCATGTAACTAATTTGGATAATGAAGCTGACCGTATAGCATTGTTTGTTTGGGTAACAGAGAACTATCCAGAAGTGAATGTGTTAGTGAACAACGCAGGGATTCAACAACGTTTTAATGTGTTAAAAGCAGATGCGAAGACCAATTGGAATTATTTCAATAAAGAAATCACAACCAATATTGAGGCACCTTTCCATCTATCTATGCTGTTCGCTCCATTTTTTGCTACAAAAGAAGACGCTGCGATCATTAACGTAACATCCGGGTTAGCTTTTACACCGTTTGCCATTGCACCGATTTATTCAGCAACGAAAGCGGCGCTTCATTCCTTTACCATGAGTCTAAGACACCAACTTTCTGAAACATCGGTAGAAGTAATTGAAGTTGCTCCTCCGGCAGTGAATACAGATTTAGGTGGAGCAGGGTTGCATACTCATGGAGAACCATTAGATGAATTCGCAGATGGGATTTCCAAAGGATTAGAAGAGGGTAAGAAAGAAATTGGGTATGGAACATCTGTAGCCCGGTTAGGCATGTCACGAGATGAAGTCGATCAACACGTAGAAAATATGTACAAGGCAATGAAAAATACAATTGAATAACTGAAAATAAGAAACTCGCTACTATTTTGGCGAGTTTTCTTTTTTATATGCCACTACATGGTTGAATTTAAGCACCTCTTAGTGAAAAAAGAAGGAGGCACACCTTTTAAGGTAATGCCTCTCTTTAAGAGAACTTTAGTTTTCATTTGCCTTTGTTACTTTTTTAGTTGATACGGTACAGTCGTGATCACTACATCCTTATGGCGGAGAAACCAAATCCGCAATTGAAGGGCAGTTTGATTATGCAACAAATTATGCCACCATTTTTTAGGTATAAACTGTGGAATGATCAAATGGATGTGCCCTTCCCCTTTCTTTTCTTCCACTATTTTCATAAAGCGATTAAGTGGTTCCAACACTGAACGATATTTACTTCGAAGGACAACTAGCCTACATGGAGAACCCCATTTTTCCCACTTTTCCTCCATTTTAACAATTGATTCATCATCAAATCCCACGTAAACAGCAATCATATTACCGCCCAAACTTTTTGCAAAAGATAGTGTATTATTAACTACTCGGTGGACTCCTGAAACAAGTACAATCGTTGTAACTTCTCGCATTTCTGGAAACTCTTTATCAATGTCCATATGAAGATCTTCTGCCACAAAATTGTAGTGGCGACGTATAGCTAGTGACATGAAAACGATTAAAGGCAAAACCACTAAGACAAGCCAGGCTCCACCTGTGAACTTGGTGACGGCAACAATTACCGTAACGATGGAAGTCACAATCAACCCAACAATATTAACACCTAATTTAATTTGCCAACGTGAACCCTTTACTCTTAACCATCGTCGGACCAAACCGAATTGTGCAATTGAGAAGGACAGAAATACACCGATTGCATAAAGCGGAATCAAAGCATGGGTTTCTGAATGAAAGGCTAAGATTAATACGCTTGCAGCCGCTGCTAATGCAATAATACCGTTCGAATAGGCTAAGCGATCCCCTCGGTTTGTTAGGACACGGGGTAAGAAACCATCAGCTGCGACAATCGCAGATAATTGTGCAAAACCTGTAAAGGTTGAATTTGCCGCCAATATCAATACAATAAATGTGAACCATATGATGATCTGATACAAAATTCCATGACCGACATACAATTCTGCCAACTGAGATAACATCGTGTTTCCAGGTGAAGGTGAAATCCCTTTAATATATAACAGATATGCAAAACCTATAAGAGTAAAACCAGTAATTGCTCCTAACGTGATATAGGCTTTTATGGCTCCTCTTTGTTGAGGATCCCTAAAAACAGGGACCGCATTTGAAATCGTTTCGATTCCTGTTAGTGCCGAACAAGCTGAACTAAAAGCTTTTAGGATAAGTAATACGCCTAAACCTTCAGGCACTGTACCAAATGGAGGGGTAGACTCCTGGACAAATCCATGTTGGAATGCATCGAATACACCAGTAAAAATTAATAAGAGCATACATAACATAAATCCAATGGTCGGCCATGCAAATATTTTTGCTGACTCAGCTACACCACGCAAGTTCATAATCAATAGTAAAAATATAATCGTAATTCCTAATTCCGTTCGGAAAGGTTCGACCGCAGGATAAGCGGAGGAAACGGCTTCTAAGGCTGCTGATACAGACACGGCAACGGTCAGTATATAATCAACTAGCAGGGAACTAGACGCTATTAGCGAAACCCATTTAGCCTTGAAATTATCTTTCGCAATCGCGTATGCGCCGCCTCCACTAGGATATGCTAAAATCCCCATAATGTACGAAGTGATTAAAATAGCTAAAAGAGTAATGGTAGCAATAGTTATGGGGATGATTAGCCATTTTCCTTCTTCTCCAAACCTGGCAAGTTCAATCATCCCCGCTTCTGGTCCATAAGACACTGAAGAATAAAGGTCAGCAGCAAGGATCGGTAAAGCGATGAACCATACAATTTTTGTGTGTTGTCCTAATAGTTCAGCGGTTCGCATGCGGCGACCAATTAAAACTCGTTTTAAACCTGCAAAGTTGGTAAATGCCATCCAAATTAGGGAGACGGCTATAATAAATAAGATTATTTCAACCCAATGCCTTGGATCATTCATTTTACATACTCCTTATCATCTAAATTACTCATTAAGACATCAAAAGTGCTCGTACTGCTGCTGTATGTAGTCTTTCCAAGGAATACACTATTCCATTTTATTGTGTCCTCCTCTTCTCATTTATTCCAAAACAAAAAGACCTCCAAAATCGAAAGTGAGCTTTTCTTGTAAAAAGAGCACAAAAAAAGCACCTTCATAGGTGGTCTTTTGACCTCCTTCGCTTTAGCCGACGAAGTTAGCTGACGGGTAGGATGGCGAAAGAGTATCACATCCCTTCTACAAATAGTAGAATTAACCCCAAAAAAATGGGTCCTCCGTTCCCTTTTGGGGACTAGGCAATATAAAATTTTTTCTATGTGCTTGATAATACTCCCATGAAAATCAATTGTAAAGGGTTAAAAACGTTCATAAAAGACTAATAGTTTTCTTTTTATCAATAATAAAACGCTTACATCTACTCTTTACTTCGTCGTTCACTTTATTTCTACTATTCACGATCGACTCTCAAAATTTG
Organism: Neobacillus drentensis; assembly: GCF_036962765.1. Classification (GTDB taxonomy): domain Bacteria; phylum Bacillota; class Bacilli; order Bacillales; family Cytobacillaceae; genus Neobacillus; species Neobacillus drentensis_C. The sequence continues at coordinate 821 of NZ_JBALOS010000334.1, read as the reverse complement.
GATTTAATTTTTTCTATTTTTAATAGGAGTTATAGAGGACATTATGGGAAAAATATGAAGATGAGAAAAAAGGAGTGATAAAAATGGAACATGTTTGTAGCATTTGTGGTGATAAAAAAGATGTTATTGATCAAGAACAAATGACCGTTTTAATCATTTGTGAAACATGTCTAGGTAGTGATGAACTTGATCCATTCTTAGAAAATTTTCTCCAATATTAATTTGTCTACTCTCTCAGGAAAATTTTCTTCTAATTTATCATTTCCTGCTCCCAAAAACACAAAGCCAACCTGGTACTGCCTCTGAAAATGCCGAGAAATGTTCAATAGTAATAAACTATTAAAACGAAGGTTACCGTCCAAATAAATGGAAGGTAACCTTCGCTTTAATTTATTTTGAATTGGTGCTTTTAAATTTGTTAGGCACCATTCATCATATTTTTCCAATAATCCATTTTGCTGTAAGTAATGAAGCTTACAACAATACTCGGTTAACAAGATTCGTTTGAGATCTGATGTCACTGGTACCAGAAATCGCACTATATGTACGAGCTTTTTCAAAACCATCTCTTTTTACATAATTGTTAAATAATACTTTTTGAGTATGATAGGACCGATAGGCAGATACTCCCCTTACATAAATTCCATTTTTGGGCTGCAGCAAACATTCTTTCCAAAGCTTTTGCTGCTTCCCTTCTCATTTTACGCTTTTCTATTTTTCTTTAAATAAAAAAGGTACATTCGGTTATTCTAAATCCTGTATTAAAGGTAGATATAATGAAAAATCCTGATTCTAATAATGTTTTTTTAACTTTTTTATAG
>NZ_JBALOS010000333.1:0-6451 GCF_036962765.1 Neobacillus drentensis | reverse complement strand
CTGTTGAATAGCTTCCAACAGAGCTTTTCATTTATATTCCACCACCATCATCATGAATGGTGCTGTTCTCCTTGCGGATGGTCGCTGAAAGACTTAATGACCCCAAAGTTGCAATTAATGTGCTTAAAATGATGAAAATATTATAAATATTAATCTCCACTAAAAGATTAATCAGGACATAAGAAATAACTAGTGAAGCTAACGGGGAGATAAGCCAAACTTTAAGGATTCTTTGAATGACAGATTTTTGCCAAATGCCAAAGCCCTTTTGTGAAGCACCTATACCCAAAATTCCACAAGTAGTTACCTGTGTCAGCGGAATTGGGAGTCCAAATATTGATGCCACAATAACGAGGGTTCCTCCCGTAAAGGAAACAGCGCTTCCTTCTAGTAAAGACAGTCTAGTAATCTTTTTCCCATTTGTTTCAAGAACCCTGTTCCCTAGTAAAATAGCGCCAATTGAGACGAATAGCCCGCCAATCCAGATTCCTTTAGTCGTGGAAATCATTCCGGCCCCAACCAGCGGCCCAACTGCATTAGCGACATTATTCATCCCTGCTGAAAAGGCCTCTAAACAGCCCCCCACGACAAGTAAAAATGCCAGCCATTTTTTCCATTTTCCATTTTTCGTTAAACCAACCCATCTTTTCTCAGCCGCAGCAATGATTTTTCCGAGGATAAGGGTAATGAGAAAAGAGACGATTGGGACTAACACCCAAAATAAAACAATCAACAACAGGTTATTTATGTACAAACTTTTAAACGCGATCCCAGCTCCTACAATTGAGCCAACGGTAACTTCACTAGTTGATAAAGGAATCCCTATTATATTTGCAATAAATAACGTCAACGTAGCACCAGCAAGGATTAGAACGACTAATTTAATCGATAGGAGACTAGAAGGAATAATTCCCTCGCCAATTGTTTTCACAACCTCTCCTCCACCAAGCACTGCCCCAAGAAATGCTGCCACAGCCACTAACAACATTGCCATACGCTTACTCTTAATGGCATCTGCACCGTAAGCGGATCCCATCGATGCTGCCGTCCCACTTGCTCCAATATTCATCGCGAAGAAGAAAGCAATAATAAAAGCAATAGACGTCCAAACCATGTAGAATCTCCCCTTATGTCACCTATCTATTATACCGGTAAACTATTAGCTCATGTTTCCACTTCAATAATCCACACTATTCAGGTAGGAATAATTTAATATGTTGATAATTATACAATTCTATACCTCATTAATCAAATAATTATTTCAAAGGTCTTTAAATTTTCTAAAAAATTTAAAAATTGTTCATAAAACCAACTTGCCAACTTTTTAACAAAAAGGCTTTGTTAAACCTGACTGTTGATTGGTACTAAAGAAGCATCGCTTTCCGCGGGCGGTCCGTGGAGCCTCCTCGGCGCATATGCACCTGAAGGGTCTCCGCAGCCACGTACTTCCCGCAGGAGACTGCGCGGCTTCTGCTCCAATCACCTTGCATAAAATCAACAGTAACCTATTACACATCCAACAAAAAAAGAGTCCGAAGACTCTCCTTATCCGCCAATTAACTCCCTATCCGCCAGTAAACTCGCCTTATCCGTCAGTAAACTACTTATCCGCCAGTAAACTCACTTTATCCACCAGTAAACTCACCCTATCCGCCAGTAAACTAACCTTATCCGCCAGTAAACTTTCGAAGTTTATTTGTTTCTGAAACCTATTAACGGGATGCTGGCTGAGATGAGGACATTAATGTAAAGCCCTCATATCCATTGACAGCAATCTCAGTACATTTTTGGCGATAAGCACCGACTCCGCCTAAATAAATCAGAAATCCACGTGGTTTTCCAGGAATATTGGCACCAGTGTACCATGAATCCGTTTTGGTAAAGAGTGTAGATTCCGCTATTTCCCGGCAATGCTTACTCCAAGCTTCTTCCGCTTCGACCTTCACCTCAATTGTATCCACACCCTGATCGCGCATAAATTCGATACAATCAGCGATCCATTCGACATGCTGCTCAATGGAGACAGGCATATTACTTAGGACGGAAGGACTTTCTGGACCAGTAATCATGAACATGTTTGGAAACCCAGCATTTGCAATTCCAAGGTAGGTCCTTGTTTGTGCTCCCCCTGCCCATTTCTCCTTCAGTGACACCCCATCTTTCCCACGAATATCGATCTTCAACAATGGCCCTGTCATACCATCATATCCCGTCGCAAAAACGAGCGTATCCAGTTCATACTCCCCATCCGTGGTCCGGAGTCCATTTGGAGTAATTTCTACAATTGGTGCTTTTTTTACATCTACTAAAGTGACATTGTCTCGGTTATAAGTTTCGTAATAATTCGTGTCAATGATTGGACGTTTAGTCCCATAAAAATAGCTTGGCAAAAGCTTTTCGGCTACTTTAGGGTCCTTAACAATCTGACGGATTTTGGTACGGATAAATTCGGCCACCGTTTCATTGGCTGCTTCATTTATCGTTATATCGTAATAAGCCGAGAAAAGTCCTAGTCCACCTTGCTCCCATGCCTCCTCATAGACTCGCTCTCGCTCCTCTGGTGTAACTTCTAGTGCTGACATAGTAGGTGATGTAACTGGCTGGCCGCCCTGTGATTCACGCATTTGCCGTTTAATCTCGCTGAAGTTTTCTTTAGCCTGCCGAATATATTCCGGATCGTAGGGATGATTTCTCGCTGGGGCGCAATACTGTGGTGTTCTCTGGAAGACAGTAAGATGGTCTGCCTCTTGAGCAATGACAGGGATGGCCTGAACACCAGTCGACCCAGTCCCGATTATGCCAACACGCTTGCCCTTAAAATCAACCTTTTCGTGCGGCCAGTGTCCTGTGTGGTACCACTTACCCTTAAAATTATTGATTCCTTTAAAGTTTGGTACATTGGCCGCAGATAGACAGCCTACACCAGTGATGAAGTACTTTGCTGATACACTTGTCCCATCATTTAAATAGACCAGCCATCTATTTGTCTCTTCGTTATAATGTGCAGCCGTAATCCGCGTCTTAAACTGAATGTCACGACAGAGATCAAATTTGGTTGCTACGAAGTTAAGGTAACTTAGTATCTCTGGCTGCTCAGGATATCTTGAAGTCCATGTCCATTCCTTGTAGAGTTCTTCAGAAAAAGTATAGTTATAATAGATGCTTTCCGAGTCACAGCGCGCTCCGGGATAACGGTTCCAATACCATGTACCGCCAACCCCCTCACCTGCTTCGAATACACGGGTAGAAAAACCAGCCTCACGTAAGCGATGAAGCGTATACAACCCTGAAAACCCTGCCCCGATAACAACAGCGTCATAATTAGCAACATGATTCGATTGTTTCGTCGATTTCATCCTACTCCTCCTCCCGCATCAAATTTATCCGTTAAACTCTGCCAACCTTTTGGTCTATTTCACTCAGAAACTTGGCGAATTTTGAAATAGATCCTTTAATTCGTTCTGGAAATACCGCCATATTCGTAAAATAACCATGCACTAATCCTTGTTCAATAATCGATTCAGCCATGACCCCAGCTTGCTTTAAGCGCTCTGCATAGGCTAATCCTTCATCCCTCAGAACATCATTTTCTGCAGTTAGCACGTAAGCTGGCGGAAGATTACTTAAATCCTCTGCTAATAATGGCGCAATATATTTATTTTTTGTTTCTTCTTCACTGTTAATATAGTAATTGCCAAACCATTTCATTAAATCTCTATCAAGCCCATAGCCCTGTTGAAACTCTTCATATGATTTAGTGTCATATCCGAGGGCTGTTACTGGGTAAATAAGGACTTGGGCAGCAATGTCTGGACCATTCTGTTCCTTGGCGATTAACGAAACGACGGCAGACAGATTTCCACCTGCACTGTCACCGCCAACCACAAGATTGGAAGCGTTTCCATTTAATGCCGCAGCATTCTCACTAACCCATTTTAATGCTGCATAGGAGTCTTCTACAGGGATAGGGAATCTATATTCAGGTGCAAGCCTATAATCTACAGAAACGACCACTCTTCCTGTGCGATTCGCAATCATTCTACAGCTTGGATCAGCTGTCTCAAGATCACCAATTACCCAGCCTCCGCCATGGTAATAGACAAACAGTGGAAATGGTCCTTGACCTTCAGGTGTGTAAATTCTAACCTTAATTTCAGCATCATCGGCAACAGGAATCATTCTGTCCTCTACCTTCGCAAGATGTGCCAACCCAACCTCGACAGGAGGGGCTAATGCAAACATCTCTCTAACGGTCTGTGCATCTAATGTCTGGATTAATGGCATCTGACTGAACATTTCTAAATAAACTTTTGCTTGCGGATCTAAATTGGCCAAAGAACATCTTCCTTTCGTAAATGGGGATTTTTCAACTTTCATAGAAAAAGAATTTTCCTAAAAGTCTATCTTAAGATTATAATTTTTTGTATAATTTGAATATTCCTAATTTCAGACGTGCTATATCCCCAAAAAGGAGATGATAATTTGACATCTCAGTATACCTTTCAGCATCAAATTCAAAAACTAGAGGAAGCTACGTGCCACGAAGAAAGATTATATAAAATTCTTGAGGTTTACATGGAGCTTTATCCCGTCATGAATGCCTATTTATTTAGATTTTCTCCGTTAGGTTTTCTAGGTGAAGGAATTATCTTATTGACCTCTGATGGGATAATACATATTGGTGATATTCGGGATGATATCCGTTCCCTATCGATTATTTATTCAGCGATTAATGAAAAGAAAGCGAAGTATTGTTCAGGAATTGAATTTTTAAAGCAAACAAGTAGTAAATACATCAACACATCGAGTGTAAATTCGATTCTCGTGGTACCAATTTGTTTCCGGTCTGTTATTATTGGATACATTTGCACCACGGAGTTCAAGAAAGAATCAAGGATAGATGATAAACTCCTCTCCACCTTAACTCTTTATGGCAAAGAAATAGGAAAGTTCTTGGAGAAATTTGATAGTGTGGAGGATCCACAAGGCTTAAGTAAGCGCGAACTAGAGGTAATGCGAAGAATTACTTGGGGAGAAAGTACTAAGGAAATGGCAGATTCAATGAAAATCAGCGAATTAACGGTAAAACAATATGTAAAAACAGCAATTAGAAAGCTAGGCGCCCAGAATCGTTCCCATGCGATTGGCGAACTTTTCCGAAGAGGAATCATTTCGTAATTTTTTGAAAGCGCTTTATTTCCTGAGAAAATATGACCTGATTAGAACAATAAAGGCTCAGCACCCAAATGGGTGCTTTGATTTTTTATGCTTCTGGTGAAAGTGCTCCTTCCACATTATAGTTGATTGGGTCTATTTCTGTATGTTTCCCCAAGACAAATTTGGCCAGTTCTGCACCCAAATACGGCCCGCTCGTTAACCCTGATGCCCCTAAACCATTTGCAACATAGATTCCTTCAAATCCTTGCAACGCCCCGATGACTGGCAAAAATCCTGGCGTAAATGGCCGAAAACCGACTCTTGTTTCAAGGTATGTACATGCAGAAAGCCCTGGAGCCACTTCAAGTGCTTTGCTTAATATCTCATTCATTCCACCAGCCGTTACACGAGTGTCAAATCCAGCCTCATTTTCATGAGTCGAACCGACAACGACTCTGCCATTATCAAAAGTAAGGATATAATGATTTTGAGGAGGCATGACCACCGGCCAATGGCTCGTATCTGTTCCAGACAATTCAAGGTGAACGATTTGCGCTTTTTGGGGCTTAACTAAAAACTGAACACCTAATGGCTGTAAAAGCTCTCTCGACCACGCTCCTGCCGTAACAATTACCTGATCTGCCCAATACATTTTATCCTCAGTTTTAATCCCCAGCACTTGGTTTCCCTCCATTACGAGGGACGCATTCCCGTTTACAACCGTTACCCCATTCTTTTTCGCGGCACGAATTAACGAGTCACGTAATGCTCTACCATTTACACGTGCTCCGCCACTCACATGAACCGAACCATATTGCTCAGACAATGGTGGAAATAATTGCTTTGTTTCAGAGGGCGATAGAATCGTTATCTCTCCAATTTCAGGTGCATCCTCTCGACGTTTCCGTGCTCGTTCCGCCATTTGTTCAAGTTTGGTCCGTTCCATATGGAGACAAATTGCACCTACCTGTTGATAGCCTGTCTCTTTCTCGTCATCTGCTTCTAATTGAGCAATTAATTCTGGGTAGTAACGAGCTCCGCCTTTAGCTAGCTGATACCAGGCTTTGTTTCGCCGCTGCGAAAGCCAAGGGCATACAATTCCTGCTGCAGCATCCGTCGCCTGTCCGGTGTCGCTTCGATCTACTAAAGTCACTACTGCACCTAATTTCGCAAGGTGATAGGCAGTAGATGCACCCAGAATCCCTGCTCCAATTATAATTATTTTCTGCATATAACACCTATTTCTTTATTTTTGGCTCTGTTAAAACTGCCTGTTGATTTCCGCTCCAGGCGG
>NZ_JBALOS010000332.1:0-2303 GCF_036962765.1 Neobacillus drentensis | reverse complement strand
GGTACAACCTAATACCAGACTATTATTATAAAAGCTACTCGATTTTATTTTGAAGATATACATAAAGGGTTTGAATCAAACAATCCCGAGAAAAACTTTAAGTGGAATTTTCTATCTGGAAAATGTCGAACTTTTTCTAGAAAATTTAGAAAAAAATAGTTGGGATTGAAAAATAACGTGATATACTTACGTTGACTGGTAATGACATCATGACTATTATAGGCATGTTTACTTCATAGCATGAATGACTTCCGGTAGTGGAAAAATTTCATATAAGATGATATCTATGGAAAGAAAATACTTCAAATATATATTAAAGGAAGCGTTTAAAATGATGAATCTTACTGAAACGGAAGAGCTTTTGTTATATCACCCAATCCAATCCGCGGGTCCGATTCCGACGATATGTGATCCAGATGGAGTGTATCCTTATGAGAGTTTTGTGGAAACTTTTGAGAGACCATCTTTGATCAAAGTAAAAATGATTACTATGGAAAACAGCTCACTCAAAGTTAAGATTTGCCCCGATTTAGGGGGGAAGGTTTTCTCGTTGTTTGATAAAACAAGTGATAAAGAAATATTATACGATTCTGGTTCTGTAAAACCTGTGCGCATTTTGCCAAGAATGGCCTTTCTGAGTGGAGGAATTGAAGTCAGTTTCCCAATTTCTCATACACCTGTGCAAATCGAATCAGTAAAGTTTCAAGCGAAAATAATTAATGATCGAATCTATCTTTGGTGTGGAGAAAAGGAAGTCCGTTATGGTATGCAGTGGACAATTGAATTTTCATTAGGAGAGTTTGACCACTTTTTAACACAAAGATCATCATTTTATAACCCGACTTCGAAGAGTCATTCTTGGATGTCATGGTCTAATGCGGCTTTACCTGTTAGAAATGATACGGAACTATATTTTCCGGATGGGGAAGTCCTCTATCATGGCCATGAAATGAAAACGATTCATTGGAATAGTGAAGAGTCGATCCGATTGAGGAACTTTGATCATATGGCCGGTTTTTTTTGGGAAAGTGCTGCAACAAACGCTTTTGGCGTTTTTACACCTAGTCTAGGTACTGGGCTTTACCATATATCTAATAAAAAAGAAGTCCCTGGCATAAAGCTCTGGACCTATGGCATTGGCAAGGATGAAAAGTGGGCATACAACACTTCGCTAAAAAAAGAGTCCTACGTTGAAATACAGGCTGGACCAATCAAAGATCAATCCATTAAAGAGGAATTGGCCCCTGGTGAAGAAAAGGTATATTGTGAATATTGGTTTCCTGTTTCAGAAGCTTGTAAGATCAATGAAATGACTATTCCAACTGTTAATTTGATTTCTCAAGAAGAAATTCCAAGGTTCAACTGGACGAGACGAGCAAGGATTATACCATGGATCGAACTTTTACATGCATTCGATAAGGAAACACCGAATGAACTACCTGTTCCTCCTGAACCAAATCATAATTCATGGCCGCCTTCAGGCATGTTTGAATTAGAACATGCGCTAAACTGGGCTATGAAGCATTCGGATGCCTACAAAAGTGATTTATGGAATTTTTATTTAGGTGTTTGGTATGCAGGAAATGAAAGATTTGACGAAGGATTACGAATCCTATCTGATGTTAGAAACGACTTCGCTCGAATAGTAGAAGCAAGAATATATTTGCGTAATAAAAAACTACCATTAGAATGCATGAAGGCTCTCTCTAAAATTAAAATACCTTCTTTAGCTTTGCACCCTCAGGTCATCATCGAAAAAGATTTAGCATTAGAATTAATGGGTGAAGAGCGATTGGATGAAAGAAATTACTCGTTGGAACAATTAAATGCACTAAATGACGAAGAATTGATTGAGCGAAGGTGCCAATTGTTATTTGATCAAAAAAGATACGATGAAGCGAAAGTGTTATTGGAGTCAACAACTTTCTCGCTTGTTCACCAACGGTATAGTCGTACACATTTGTGGAATTTGATTAATGAGAAATTAGGGGGTTGTCTGAGTGATCCATTGCCCGCTACTTTAGGGGAGGATCAACTCGCTAAATTCGGACAATATCGGATTTTCGACGATCAGGAATAAAACTGTTTTGGTAACTGAATGAACCTGTAATGAGTCATTTGGAATGAAGAGATAGTTTAATAACTAACAATTCCCTATCTTCTGAATGGTGAAAGCGCTTTACAAAAATCTATTGACACATACGATAGTGAATATATAATGTATATTATAGAGGTCTATTATAGGCCTATATATTTTCATTAATTATTTAAGTTTATTAATTAATATAGTTTAATATGAGTTT
>NZ_JBALOS010000331.1:0-7793 GCF_036962765.1 Neobacillus drentensis | reverse complement strand
GATAAATATTAATCACATAGCAGTTGGAAAAGCCTTAAAAAAATGGAAAGTTATTCTAAATTAAGCTCAATATTTGGAAAAAATCAGTGAAGTTTCTAAGAAATACTTTAGCCACAAAATATAAAGAAGGGATTCATTTCGAATGGAATCCCTTCTTTGTGAAATAATTCTTATTATTCGATGAATATCTGTTTCCTTATTGCTGGATAAAATTCTTCTTATGTTTATCCTAATCTTTACCTACTTTTCTCAAAAAGTTTTAGCTTCTTAAGACTTTAAAGGTGCCAATTCCCTTTGCCAGGAGTTTCCCCTCGAAATTCCTAATCTCTCCTTCAGCCGCAACATTTTTATAACCTTGATGAAGTATTTTGGCAGATGCAATAATTTTTTCACCTTCAACAGCAGGGGCGAAATAACTAATATTTAAATTAACTGTTACCAAAGGATGACCTACAAGATTACGAATATTCACACCTATTACAATATCTAGAAGTGAAGCGTAAACCCCTCCATGTAGTGTTCCATTGGGGTTCAAGTTGGATGAAGAAACAGGCAGCTCCAGTATGATCTCTCCTTCATCTAATTGAATCATGTCAAATCCCAATGAAACATCGAAACTATTACGAAGTTCCGCCCTTTTCATCCAATTATTAACAAACATGGTATCCCCTCACTTTATTCTTTAGTTCTCCTCAATCTGTTTAATCGACCGAGAAATATACAAGATAACATTATCCTGTGCAGCTTTATTTGAAATGAGATTCAACTCATTGATTTCTTAATTCAATTAGGTATCACTAACAATAATCTCTCAATAATTTCTACTAATATAAAAGGAAAAATATCCAAACGTATATAGAATCTAGTAGACTCTATAATCGTCTGGACATTGAAAGATTCATTAGGAAAACACATAAAATGATACATGGATTTGAGGATTTTAATACTTGGACTATTCCTCTTCCTCATTATGCAAAGCATAGTAAAGCATTTCGGTAATTTCACCGACAGCGTTTAAGTGTTCGTACTTTTCCATGAATATCCCTCCTTTTTATTATTTATTTTGTTGTAACCAGTTGTAAGGAGTTAAACTTCGGAAGAAAAAATAATCTATGTGGAACATTGTGGGATACATTAGGAAATATATAAAACTATAAAAGGAATTGTAGGTTTTAACGAGTCCCATTTAATCTGTAATGAATAAAGACCGTAATTGAGTACCGTGAAAGGACATAGTTGTACCAAATTTCACATTACTCAATACGGTCAGTTAAGAAAATTAGATGATATACTAATTTCTAGACGGTAGTCTCGCTTCAAAAATTCCAGCCACTTTTACTTCGCCTTCGCTATTCTTTGCGAATACTTCAGCCACAACAATGTTGTCTTCTTTTTTCTCTAACACCTTCCCCACAATCTGGATCGATTCACCAGGAAAAGTCATTTTACTAAAACGAACTTGTAACTTCTTAAGGTTCTTCCTGGAAACCCATGAAGTAACTCCTTGAGATAACATGCCCATAATTAGCATTCCGTGTGCGAGTATCTTCATACCGGCTTTCTCAGCAACTTCTTCAACCAGATGAAGGGGATGGAAATCTCCTGAAGCTCCTGCAAACCTTACAAGTTGAACGCGGGTGATTGGTTCCTTTTCAAGAACTGGGAACTCATATCCTTCCTTTACATCCTCATAAAACATCCTGCATTACTCCTTTCTCTTTCTATTAAATTAATGTCGATGAATGAGTGTATTTCTCGAAATAGCCACCAATTCGTCTCGTTGATTTCGGTATTGATTCTCTGTTACCACTATATCCATGGCACCTGTGCTTCCTGGTTTTATTTCAGCTTCAACCAATTTACTAGTGACGGAAAGGACATCTCCAGCCACAATATCGCCAAAAAATTCATAGGCTTGCTGACCATGTAATACTCTAGTAAGCTTAAATCCAAGCTTTTCCACTTTTTCCACTGAGCCTAAGCCGCCCCATAAGTCAATCACTTGTAAAAATGTTGGCGGAGCAGGAATATTGTCATACCCTTCTTTTTTTGCTGCTTCTAAATCATAGTAAATCGGATTATCGTCACCAATTGCGAGAGCTAATTCTTTTATTTTTCCTTTTTCCACTGCCAAGCTGTACGGTTGAAACTCAAGCCCGATTAAATCTTTCACGTTTGCCATCTTTTTTCACCTCTTATTATTTGCTCCTTCTATTTTTGAAGATCTTCCTTCCACTATTAAGAGAAAGATTACGTTAAAGAGCCTCCGTTTACACCAAGTACTTGGCCATTTACATAATTGGACAATGGAGACGCAAGGAATAAAATACTTGCAGCGGCTTCATCAGCGCTACCCACACGTTTTTGTGGAATTTTGTTAATTAAAATATTTCGTACCTTCTCAGGGATACCCACTACTTCTCCATTGATAACTGTCCCTTCTTCTTTTGGACGAGTTAGACGTGTATCAATGAATCCAAATGCTACGGCGTTACTGTTAATGTTAAATTGTCCCCACTCTTGAGCAACAACCTTTGATAGTCCAATGACTCCGGCTTTGGCAGAAGAATAGTTTGCCTGTCCCATATTTCCTCTTTGTCCTGAACCAGAAGAAACGTTGATAATTTTTCGGTGATGAACAATTCCTTGCTCGATTTCCTGCTTCGCCACATCCCGCATATACGGAGATGCTGCACGAATGAGACGGAACGGTGCGACTAAATGGATGTTCATAATTTCCACGAACTGTTCATCTGACATTTTATGAATTAAACCGTCAAGGCAATAGCCTGCATTATTCACAAGAATATCCAGTCGACCAAAGGCAGCAATAGTTGCTTCAACAATTTGCTTTGGAAATTCTGGATCTAAAAGGTTCCCACAGATAGAAACAGCATCGCTTCCAAGTGCCTTAATTTCTGCCACCGTTTCAGCTGCCAGTTTTTCATCAAGATCTGCTATCATAACACGTGCACCGTTTTCAGCAAACTTTAAGGCAGTTGCTTTCCCAATTCCTGATCCAGATCCTGTAACAATTGCTACTTGATTTTCCAATAATTTAACCATTTAATATCTTCCTCTCTATTTTTTAAAATTATAGTTTCTTCATCTCTTCAAAACGAATGAATTGGGTTTTCCATTACCCCATACGATACATCGTTACGACGCAAGCACCACCGAGACCCAAGTTGTGTTGAAGTGCGACCCTCGCATTTTCTACTTGCCGTTTCTGAGCTTGACCTCGAAGCTGCCAAACTAGCTCTGTACACTGAGCAAGTCCAGTTGCCCCAATGGGATGACCCTTTGACATCAACCCACCGGAAGGACCGACCACAACTTGCCCGCCGTAGGTGTTTTTTCCGTCATGAATAAACTTCTCTGCTCCACCTTCTTCACATAAACCAAGGCCTTCATATGTAATGACCTCACTTGGTGTGAAGCAATCATGCAGTTCTAATACATCTATTTCATCAGGACCTATTCCTGCAGCTTCATACACTTGATTGGCTGCACGTCTGGTCATGTCTGCTCCTACTAAATTCATAATATTATCGTTAGTAACGCTCAAATCGGTTGTTAATGCTTGAGCTACAATTTCAACAGCTTGGGAAATACCATGTTTCTTGGCGAATTCCTCACTACAAACAATCGCTGCAGCAGCTCCGCAAGTAGGCGGGCAGGCCATGAAACGTGTCATATTTGGCATTAACTTAGGAGCACTCATCACTTCTTCGAGTGTCAACGGGTTACTGAAAAGCGAAAATGGATTCTGAACCGCATGATTTCTTGTTTTCACCGCTACTCTACCAAAAATGTCTGGATTTGCCCCGTATTTCTCAATATATTCCTCAGCAGCAGAACCAAAAAGTCGGATTGCTCTAGGTGTTTGAGGCACCTCAGGCCACAACTCCACTAATTGTTCTTGAAGCCATTCAACCGGTGATATCCGGTCATCCCAGTGAGATTTTAATGCCCCAGGCTGCATTTCTTCAAATCCAACCGCGAGGGCACATTCGACTGCACCAGACTCAACCGCTTGTCTTGCCAGGTACAGTGCTGTTGAACCAGATGAACAGTTGTTATTAACATTTATAATTGGGATCCCTGTCATTCCCACCATATATAATGCTTTTTGACCACAAGTACTGTCACCGTAGATGTAACTTGCATACGCCTGCTGAATTTCGGAATAATCTATTCCTGCATCTTCCAATGCTCCCTTTACTGCTTTAGCTGCCATCACTGGATACGGCTCTTGCAGACCAGGCTTTTTAAAAGGGATCATATTTACTCCGATTATTTTAGCTTTTTTACTCATATAATCTCCCCTCCTCATTTGATTTGTTAAGTTCATTCATTAAGATTCCTAATAATATGAATCTTTATAATTATGATAATTTTAAATTATGATTTATAAAAGGTTTGAAATATAAAGGTACGTTAGGTAAATATTAATGGTTAGACATAGCCAAAGAAATACTGCTTATAAGATTACAGGTAGCTTTAAATAAAAAAACTACCGCACACTTAATTAAAATATCTTTACAACGAAAGAAGGGAGTCACCCACAGTGAACTCCTTCTTTTGGTTTTATATATTCTGTTAACATATAAAGGTGAATCAAATATTGTACATCTGAATCAGTTCTTCCAAGAGCCATTCTCTTACTTTATAATTACGCGATCATCTCTTCAGACGCAGTAGTTTCTTTGACATTATCAGGTCTAACAATTAATAAATTGAGAATTGCAATTAAGAGAAATAACCCAACCATGACGTATATGGAATAATTGAAACCAAGAGCAAGATTTGGTCCGGCAGCTTGTACTAAGATACCTGTAATAATTGGTGCCGCTAATTGCGCAATATTGTTACCTAAAGTCAAGATGCCTGCCATGAAACCTGCTCTTTCTGGCATCAGTTTTATCATGACTTGAACGGCCATCGAAACATTTACATAGGTGGATCCTTTTGCCACGCACAAGGCCACGAAGATCCATTGGATTGAATTCCCTACGAGCGGAATAATTGCGAGAGCTAGTCCTCCAATGATGGTACTTATACATGCGACCCATACCCGTGCTATCCTATAACTCTGTGTTTTTTTGAATAAGCGGTCCGAAATGGTTGAAATCAAAAATACCAAAACTATAGATACCATACCTGTACCTGAGATGGTATATGCCATCTTCATGGGTGCTAATTTTACGACTTTTGTTAAATAAACAGGTGCCCATAACGCCACCCAAATAATAAGCCAATAAGATACAGCTGATAAAGCAATGGTTAATAAGCAAGCTGGATTACGAAGAACAGGAGCAATATCTGACCATTTTAATTTTTGGAAGTGATTGGCTTTGACATTTTGTTTATTCTTAGAGCGATCAACTAGCACCCAGATTACTAATAACACCAAACTAACGAAGCCCAGTGAGACAAAAGTCCCTTTCCAGCCTAATTTTCCAATCAATCCCACGAGGATAGGTGCACAAACGATTCCGCCGATAGACGCTCCAGCAATAAAAACGGACACGGCAAATCCTCTTAATTCTGCTGGGAAAATTTTAGCAATGTGACTCATGCCAATTGGATTCATCGGTCCCTCAACTGCTCCCAGCAACACTCGATATAAGATAAGCATTGGCAATCCGATAATAGCAAATGATCCAAACTGTATAATAGATAAACCTGCTAAGACAATGAAAATCATTTTGGTTGTTCCTATACGATCTGACCATGTCCCTCCAATAAGGCTTGTGACGATGTATAAGATGAAGAAACTACTCCCAATCATTCCCCACTGTGAACTATTCAAGCTAAATTCCTTCATTAGTGGCTCAGCGGCAAACCCTATAACCTGCTTATCTGCATAGATAATAAGACCGGCAAAAAACAATAGTACTAGATTAATCCAACGCATGAAAATCCCCCTTCTTATTTTGGATCATTTTCCCTTCATTTGTTGAAGATTTTCCTCTACCAATTCACGACGCAAAATTTTCCCAACCCCTGATTTTGGTAATTCATCCCTAAATTCTATTATTCTAGGCACTTTGTATTTGGCCATCCTCTCTCTGCACCATTCAACGATTTCTACTTCTGTAGCTGAATGCTTTGCCTTTAATACGATAACTGCTTTTACTGTTTCTCCGCGATAGGGATCAGGAATACCAAATGTACAGGCTTCAGAAACCGCAGGATGTTGGTACAGTACTTCGTCCACTTCGTTAGGATAAATATTGTATCCTCCAGCGATAATTATTTCTTTTTTACGGCCGACAACGTATAAGAAACCATCTTCATCCAGCGTGCCCAAATCACCTGTATGCAGCCAACCATTTCGTAGAGTACGTGATGTCTCTTCTGGATTCTTCCAGTAACCCTTCATAATTTGTGGACTCTTTAAAAGTATCTCACCAGGTTCGCCAATGGGCATTTCATTTAAACCTGTTTCGAGATCAACGATTTTAACCTCTGTGTTTGGAACAGGTATGCCTGTACTCCCTATTTTGATAACATCTTTACTAAATGTTCGAATACAAATAGCGTTGGATTCCGTCAATCCATATGTTTCAGAAATTCGAACACCGGATTTTTGTTCAAAAGCTTGCAGCACTTCTAGAGGAATAGGAGCAGAACCTGTTCTGCATACTTTCAAAGAGCGTAAGTCATCCTCCCTAAATTCAGGATGATTCAACAATGCAACAAAGACAGTTGGTGGCACAGAAATTTGAGATGGACGATACTTTCTAATCATGTTTAGAGCATCGTCAGGACGAAAGTGCTTGATTGGAATATAGGTACCTGCATAGAAGATACTGGACAACATCAACATCAAACCCGCACCATGAAACATCGGAAAAATACCAAAAAAACGTTCACCTGGTCGTTGAAGAGCACCATCGTCTGTAAGATACGTATGATAAACGGAGGCCACAGTATTATAATGGGTAATCATAACTCCTTTTGGAGTTCCAGTCGTCCCCCCCGTATATTGGAGAACAGCAACATCTTCTCTACTATTGATTTGCAGCGAGGGAAGATCATCGTTCTCTTCATCTATCCAGTCGTATAAATATGGATTACCATTATTATCCTTATCAATTGTAACAATTGAAAGTTTTTTTCTATAACTAATACTGTTCAATTTCTCAATCTGATTACTCTCACAAATCAACCACGATGGTTCCGAATCAGCTAGCATAAAATTTAATTCGTGTTGCTGATACATTGGATTCACCTGAACGACAACACCACCCAGTCGTTGAACTCCGAAATAAGCGATTATGTATTCTTTACAGTTGTACAGCATAATACCCAATCGATCGCCCTTCATAAATCCACGTTGATGCAATGCAGCAGCAAAGCGATCAACTGCATGTTTAAGTTCTGTATAGGTGAGCTCTACCTCACCATCGATGGTGGATTTATGTTCAGGAAAATCTTGAGAAGCACGTTCCAGAAAATGGTAAATGGAACAAGATGGTATTTCAACTTCAGTCGGAATGGTTTTAGGATAAAAAACATGCCATGGTTTTTTCATGATATTAATCTCCCCTCAACAAATAAGTTAAATGTCTAGCGCTAATGTCGGAAACAATTAATTTGTGTCGAAGGTTTTGAAGGATTGAGTCATCATTTCACCCATCTTCCAAAAACCTTTTACCACCTTAGTTCCCAACGCTTCTAATGGTTCATACAATTCCCAATTAGTAAACGCTTTCTAAAATTAAATCGACTTTAAAACATTCTCCCCTCTTATGTTCCGATATAGATAATCGAAAATATTGAAA
>NZ_JBALOS010000330.1:9536-11497 GCF_036962765.1 Neobacillus drentensis | reverse complement strand
AGATAGAATCATCTAACCAAGATAGTAACTGTTGTTTGGCATTCACGTTCGAAAAACCAAATCCATTATTGTCCCAAAACTCAACAATTTCTTTCACATCATTCTGTAAAGGATTCTCGATGTCTGGATTTTCCTCTATATTTGGATGAAAAGCTTCTTTTTGTTGTTTTATATTTACATTAAAATTATTATTTCCTTTTTCTTTTTGTCCCCGTATCGTATAACGTTGCATGAACGGATCAGCTAACTCCTCTATATTTACCCCAGTTTTTAATAGCGAGTTCTCTCGTTTCAGGATTGTAACGAATGACCTTGTGGTGCAGGGTGAATCGTTCCATTAACGAATGAACAGTCTCAATTGAATACCCCAAATCAAAAGCCATTTGTTTTTTGGTAATTTTATAGATGCCAATTTGGGTCGTATGTGGATTGGTAAGAAGATACAGGTAAAAGTATTTATCTTCCGGAGTCATCTCCTCAGAAACAACCGGATTCTTCCAAAAATCAGTACGTACCATTCGATATTTTGCCATCTTCAACCACTGCCTTTCTTCTAATAAAATTCCTTCATATTTGATATAGAAATAAATGATGAAAAAGGTCATAGGTTTCTCAATAGAATGTGAATTTTTTATGACACCTTTTCATCACCTTATCCTTTGCGCGGGATTTAGGTGAAAGCCTGCATCCTCTGCACTTCTACAATATCGAGTTTGGCGGGGTAAAGCGAATCTCCATTTTTCATATTTGAGGGCAGTTTTAGAGCATAAACGTCAAAAAACGCCTTCAAATTTGATTTTTAAAGGCGTTTTTTGCAATTCAAGTGATTTTTTAGCCTTTTTTGTAAAAAGGCGTTTATCTTTCTTAGGTTATATAAATAGAACCGTTCCCCAGTTTCTTCTATTCTGCTTATCTATTCATTTGTTTCACTTTCAAAGGCTTTTTTACTTTGTTGTTTTCACCGATAATACTTACTCAAAAGGGACGGTTCTCATGGTCTTTATTGATGTCAGTGAAGACCACGAGTATCGTCCCCATGGTCTTTCACAGCTTTATCTCTTCCAACCACTCAGAATAATTCACCTTTGAATAATCTGTAACATCCACTTCATACAATTTCCCAAGTTCGAATGTGTCGTATCCTCTTGTCGTACATCTGTTTATAAATTCTTCATAGGGTAATAATTGATCTGCTTTACTTCTATCAGCCAATTGATCTCCCTTTTGGTAAGAAGTGACGATATGACTTAAATGCCTTGTCGGGTCCAAGTCTCGCTTCTTTTGCCGCTCAAACAATATATCTAAATCGGCCACCAACCGAATGGTCACAACCCTATAATCATATCTTTCTACTAGCTGCCGAATATATGGTTTCTGTTTTTGACTAAAAGGATAATCAGACATGATCTTGCTGCTTGCTTGCATTTGCTGTTCCATTATTTCAAAGTATTTTGCCCATGCGATCTTTTCTATTACCTGTTTTTCTTCTAAATCATTGTAGCCATACAGATCACAATAATGTTCCTTCCATTCATCCTGAGAGAGCATATAAAATTCCCCTAATTTTTCCTTGATGATCTGACTTAAATAGGTCTTTCCTGTGCCTGGTAAACCTGCTAATAAGATCAAGACTTTATCCATACCTATCACCCTCGTAATCTTCGAATAAAGAGAGAGCACAAGGAATCCCCCGTACTCTCCTAATTCTTATTATCTTCTCGTTTCTAATTATTTCACCTTCATAACACGACTTTCTTTATTCATAAAGATATTAATTTTATGTTTGACGATCTCTTTTACTGACTGGTTACATGGAATGATATTATGACGTAGCGATTTATTTACTTTGGTCTCGCCAAAAGTTTCTTTCGCTGTTTTTGTCCATGCTACTAATAAATCCGTTCCTACATTAAATTTACGAATTCCATTATCAATTAATTCATGAATATCGTTTTCATTCA
>NZ_JBALOS010000330.1:0-9521 GCF_036962765.1 Neobacillus drentensis | reverse complement strand
AACTAAAGGTACATCTACTACCTCATTGATTTCTTTTAATAGGGGGATATTTACTTCCGTTTTAGATTTATATTGTCCATGATTTGTACCAATTGCAATGGCCAACGCATCTACCCCTGTTGCTCTAACAAACTCGATTGCATCTCTTGGATCCGTATAAACCTTTTTATCTTCATCTACATGAATTCCCTCTTCCGTACCGCCGATTGTCCCTAATTCAGCCTCTACTGAAACACCATGTTTATGTGCATATTCTACTACTGCACTTGTCTTCATGATATTCTCTTTAAATGGTAGATGCGAGCCATCATACATCACGGAAGTATAACCTTTGTCGATTGCTTCTTTAATGTCATCAAAATCTCTTGCGTGATCCAAATGCAATACCACATCTACCATTTCTTTAGTAGCCATAGACTCACATACGGCAACTAAGTTTTCATGACCGATATATTTCGCCGTATCAATACTGGTTTGAATAATAATTGGTGCCCCAAGCTCTTTTGCTGCCCGTATCATATCTGGCAACATTTCCAAATTATGTGTATTAAATGCCCCAACCGTATAATTCAATTCCTCAGCTCTACGTGTTACCTCTTTTAATGTAGTGTACATGAAATTTCATCTTCCTTTCTACTATTCTTTATTTTTCTTCCTAGCGCACGCCACGCGTCACATCTTTAGAAATTTGCATCATTTGATCCATTTTTCTTAGATACACCTGTAATAATTCTTCATCATTTGCTTTTGCTGCTTGTGCACGCTTTTGGTTATACAGCTTTAATAAGGCTTTATAACCAGCGCCTATAGATTTTTTCGCAGAAATACTATTTTCAAACGCAGCGATCGCCTGATCTTCTTCACCAAGTTCTTGATACGCTAAGCCAATCTCTTCAAAAATTTTCGCTCGTTCCTCTCCAGCAACTTGATCTACTTCTTCTATTTTTAAAGAGATGGTACTTAATAGTTCTTCTTTACGTTCTTCCGTTAACATGATTTCTTCTGGTGCATCTCTTTTCGGTTGTTTCACTTTCTTCTTACCAAATCCAAACATTACCTGAACCTCCTAATCTTAGAATGCTTTTAAAAGGGGACCAATAAGCCATGCATAAAGTAAAGCAGCTGATACGGTATCTACATCTGTCGCTGTGGCATTGACAAATCCCATCGAATTAAAGATTGTTACTAACAGTGCTGGTAATAATGTAATGAAGAAACCATGAACAATCCCGCCAATAATGGCACCGCGGCGTCCGCCTGTTAGGTTACCAAAGATCCCAGCTGTACCACCGGCGAAGAAGGCTGTTAACATACCTGGCAAGATCATCGCTAAACCAAAGGCAGGCAATACAAACATCGCAATAATGGAACCAATCGTCGTTGTGATGAACCCTAGGATAACGGCATTTGGACTATATGGAAACAAAACTGGGCAATCCAATGCAGGTATCGCATTTGGAACCAACCGCATCGCAATTCCTCTAAATGCCGGAACAATTTCACCAAGCAATAAGCGAACCCCTGCTAATAATACATATACCCCGACTACAAATTGAATCGCTTGTAAGAACGCAAACATTAAATAGTTCGTATTTCCGGATAAGGTAGACCCGAAGCTTTCACCTGCAAACGCTGCCGTAATGATAAAAAGCGGAACCATAACGACCATCACTGATAGATACGTATCTTGTAGAAACTCTAATTGGGAAGGTAATTTCAGATCTTCAACTGATTTTTTCTTTTCCCCTTTTTCACCAACAAGTTTGGCTACACCTGCTTCAAACACATACCCAATCGTACAAAAATGGCCTAATGCTATATCATCCATTCCCGTAATCTTACGAACAAATGGTTGTGCAATCGCCGGCATCGCTACCGCAAAAACTCCTCCAATGAAACCGCCTACTAAAATTAATGCAACACCACGTAAACCTGCAAAGTAACCAAACACCGTTGTCATCGTGGCCATCCAAAGAACAGCCTGACCAGTTAAGAAGATGTATTTCCATTTCGTGAACCGCGCTATTAAAATATTAAAAACAAAGATAGCTAAGAAAGTTAATGCGATATCACGTCCTAAACCTAAGTCATTCATGGCTTGACCATTAATAGCTTCAATCGAAGGAATGATCCCTTGCATATGGAAACCTTCGGTGAAAATCTTACCAAAATAGGTTAAACTGCCAACGATAATACTAGAACCGGCTGACAACACCTGAAAACCTAACATCGTCTTTAGCGAACCAGATATCACTTGCCCAACTGATTTCTTTTGCAAAATTAATCCCAACATAGCAATTAACGCGATGGTGACGGATGCTTGTGTCAGGATATTTTGGATGATAAAGTTTACTACGCCCATTTTTGTCCCTCCATCTCTCTCTTATTTTTTTAAACTAACACTCCTCTTTCCTTTAACACAGGTGTGATTTTTTCTTCTATTTCTTGTTTAGAGACAATATTTCTCAAATAAACAATCGTTGTTTGATTCGGATCAATGGAGAACTTCTCAAATTGCGATTGGAAATTTTGTGCCGTAATAATAATATCCGGTCTTGCTGATACTGCTGACGAAATATCACTATGATCCAATTTGGCATTTACACCTAACTTGTTTAACACATCTTCCGCCGACATTTGACATGCAAAACTACTTCCTAAACCTGCTCCACATACGAATAAGATATTTACTTTTTTCATTTCACTCTCTCCTTTAATCAATCATTTTTTTGTTTTCCTATCTATTTATTTGGTGCTATTATAGCCTTTTATTTCACTACCTCATTTCCATATAACACCTGGTTAAACGATTTCTCATTGGTTGCAGAGATTAACTTTTCTAGTTTTTCTTCATCATTAATTAACTCAATTAGATTTTTCATCACATTTAGATGGGAATAAGAATCAACAGCTGCTAAACAAAAAACAATTTTTACGGGATCGTTATCTGGATTACCAAAATTCACTGGTTCCTTTAACGTCATCACACTAATTCCCAGTTTATTGACACCATCTTCTGGGCGGGCATGTGCTAATGCCAAATGCTTCCCAACTACGATATATGCCCCAAATTCTTCGACCGATTTGATCATTGCGTCGATATACCGCTTTTCAATGACTTCCTCTGATTCTAAGATCTGTCCAACCTTAGTGATCGCTTCCTTCCAATCATTGCATTCCTCATTGAGTAAAATGTTGGAATTCTTTAAAATATCCTGTAACATTGGCTGAATCTCCCTTGTATTAATTTTCAAGTAATGTTCTTTAAACGTTTCCTCCACTTTCTTATAATGATCTTGTGTGACCTTACCGCCACTGTCTACAATCAACGAAAGAACATCCTGGAACAATTTTGTGGCATCTAATTTTTCTGAAATGGTCCTTCTCTTCTCTTTATTTCTGAGTAAAAAAGCTTCGATTTCTTTTTTATCACTTTCACGTAAAATGGGATTTAGTAATAAAACCGGTTTTTTCGGATACTCTATCGGAATCGTGGTAAAAATCAAATCTACATCCAGCTTGTTAATAAAATCTAATTCATTCGAACTCAAAACCGCTACAATTTCGATATTGAATTGCTCTTTTAAATTCGCTGCTAGCAGCTTTCCAGTTGAAATGCCATGGTTACATAGCACAACGGCTTGGTATACATATCGTTCCTCTTGCTTCATCCGGCTTTCAGAAGTAGAAAAGTAAATGGTCAAAAATCCTTTCTCGTCTTCTGATAATGGTTTTTTTGTATATTCCTCTATTTGCTTACTAAAACAAGAGACGGCTTGATAAATCTCTGCTGAGGATTCTTTAATGGTGTCTTTTAATGGATTGAATACCTGTAAATCATTCTTTGCCCTGCTTAATAAGCCTGTGATGTGCTTATATAAACCTTCATACAAATCTTCTTCTCCTCGAGAAAAAGGGATTCCCGTTACCTTCTCCACATGCTCAATTAATTGAATCGCTAATAATTGTGCAGTCACCCAATCAAATGAATTATTCATATCTTTGGGATTGAACGATTCAATCGTGAAGGTAATATATTTAATTTCATTTAGTGAGGGATATAAACAAAACTCCATACAAATCGAATCGACAAAACTTCTAATCAGACCTTCTTTTATCTCCGCTCTAACTCTTGTTAACTCACTAACGGTACTTCCTTCATGGATACGCCTTACCCAAACGGCTAAAAATAGAATAATCTGATTTCGATACACATAATTAATCTCTACTCTGGAGCTGCTCAATACTTCATCAAAATATTCTCCGATTACCTCTAATACACTGGTATTCAAGTATTCTAGAACAAATTTTTCTGCATAGGAGATCACGGCCTCTGGATCTTTATATCCCAGTAAGTGATCAATAACGGTCATACTATTCATCACGTCATACAACATGGAACGTATGGACCGCTCATCACCTTGCAATACAATCCCTTGCTTTGGTAAGCTTACAACATGAATGGCATAATCCTTTAGGAACTGACGTAGTTTTCGCATATCCTCATCCAAAGTACTTTTAGATACCTGTAGCTTCTCTTCCATTTCATATAACACGGTGGTTTTTCGAGTATCGACAATATCTAAAAGCAAGGCAAGAAAACGTTCATTAGGCCGATAATAATCTTTTTCCCTATCATCACCGACTTGCGCCAGCAGTTTAGCACGTTCTTGATCAGATAAGCCAAATTTCAATCCTTTTCCTCTTGCTGACGTAACTATCGGATAATTATTTTCAGCCAGATACTGATTGATCAGCACTAATTCGTTTCGCAAAGTACGTTCACTGATATAGAATTCCTTACTTAAATCCTCAAAAGTTAGATACGCATTTACGGTTAATAGTCTTGTAAATACTCGTTGTGTCCGTTCTTTCATGGATTGTAACCCCTTTCATACTTTGATTATATTTTGTAATGTTGGAAAAGTTTAGTACATGTTTTTGCAACTTCTATCTGCAAAAATATAAGTTTGGAAACGCTTTTATATGTGGAATTCCATCAATTCTACTTTCTCCTATGTTGCAAGTAAGGGTATCATTACTTTTTTTAAACATTCTACAATAATACCTTAATTTGACACTATAGATAAAAATCAACATTTTTATTTACTAGTGCTTTTTAAAGCTGCCTCCACATTAAATTGGTATCTAACATAAAAAATGACCTACCTTTTTATAGAAAGGTTAGGCCTTTTCCAAATTATTAATTGCATCGTTCAAGTCATTATATAGTCAGAAATTTTTATAAGAGAAGATAAAGATATGGTCTTTTGTTGTGGAAGCCATGTTAATTCGGAAGTGGATAAGATTCAATAATTTTTAAAAAAATATTAACCTTAATCGCGTTTTTATATCTTCCGTATATAATTGTACCCATAGAAACAGAATTCATTGTACAATAACTTTAATGAAGTGGAGGTAATAAAATGAAAAAAGTGATTATATATTCTCAAGAAACATGCCCGCCTTGCCATGCCGAAAAACTATGGTTAAAAGAAAATGGGATTGAATTTGAAGAAAGAGACATCCGTAAAGATGATCAATATCTTCAAGAACTTATTCAACTAGGTGCTGCAGCTACACCAGCAACCATTATAAAAGACGATGATCGTGAAGAAGTTATCCTTGGATTTGACCAATCGAAATTGGCTGAAATATTAGGGTTATAATTATTGTCCAACAAGTTTGAATTTTGAGATCAAGTTTTCAAAATGGAGCAATAAGAAACAATTGGCGAACAGTGACTGTCACTGTTCGCCAATTGTGTTTGTTTAGTCCGTTCCACCGAAAATCTCATTTTGTTTTACAACCCAAAATGTAATTTTGCCAACTTTTTGAATTTCACATTATCAATGTTCTCTTTAGATACAACTCCGTCAGCCCATTGGGTAAATGAGGTATCTGTTAAGGTGATGTTTCCATTATGGGTAAGTCGAGTTACCAATGGATGTTTGTTAAATGGTGATTTCGGGTGTTCGGTAATAATTGTTTGGATTGCATTCAAATTCGCTGCATCATCAATAGGCTTCTGGGAATCAAATACATAACCATTTTTCCAATCTGAATCTTTATGCTTTAATTTCATCTCTAAACAATAGTCCCCATATTCATGATTTACTTTTTTTATTCGAAACTCCCCATTATAAGAAGAAATGGTCTCTCCGGATAACGGAACAGGTTTTAATGGTAAATTCCCTCCAAAGCCCGTGTCAATTAGATACGTTTGTTCATCATGATATAAAAGCACTGTTACATGCGTCCTTCCAATTTGAAGATACTCTTCCGCAGCTTGATTATAGACAACACCGTCTGTTAGGACTGCATTAAACCCATTTTCAATTAGGTAGAAATAGAAAAGCGGATTTAATTCATAACAAAGGCCGCCTTCATTTCTTTCTACTATTCTGCTCATTAAGTTTTCCTTAGTAATCTTCCGTGTTTTGTTTTCAATGATAGATAAATTTTCAAACGGGATATTTTGTGCTGTTTTTTCAAGGACCTCCGCTAATTTTTCAAAGGTAATTGTTTCGTTATTTGGCATACCTATTCTCTTATGAAATAAAGACGTCAGCTTTTGCATTTCTAGTCCTCCAAGCACTTTGTACTTATTTTCTGAAATTCCTTTAAGCAAATATTATAGTTTATAACCCAAAAACCACCATTCATTGGTTACCCTTTCTCCACAGGAACGGTTCTCATGGCTTTAAATGAGTTAGTGCCGACTACTAGAACCGTCCCCATGGTCCTTTGTATCAAAATGTACGGATGTAACTTTATTTAATAATAATTCCGATGGCGCACTCGCGTATAAATACAACCTATGCATCGGCCTAGTCATGGCTACATATAACAATTTGATGTCTAACTCTTCTTCACTGTACGATTCTTCCAAGGTAAGAATCAGTACGGCATCAAATTCCAATCCTTTTGAAAGATACGAAGGGAGAATCACTACGCATCCCTTTTTCATATCTTCTTTTTCTTTCAATAGCTGAGTTGGAAGATTGCTATTTTCCAACATATTATGTATTCGTAAGCACTCTTTGTCGGTTCTTCCAATTATCGCAATCGAGTTAAGCTCTTCCTCTTTGAGTACATGAATATCATGTTCAAGTATCTCTTTTACCTGTTCCGGATTGGCAGGGTCGATTTTCGTATAAAGTGGTTTGTCCCCATGTCGAATGACTGGTTCTACTTTTGGCAAGTCTTTATCCATGATAGAAAGAATGTCGTTTGCTAAGTGCATAATCTCGACCGTCGTTCGATAACTCTTCTGCAATGATTGATAATTAGCATTTGGGAAAATATCATTTACTAGTGGTTCCCAACTATTTAATCCTCGATAGGAATGAATCCCTTGGGCTAAATCTCCCACGATCGTAAACAACTCTGTTTCAAAACCTTCTTTAAGTGCGGCAAATTGGAAATAACTATAGTCCTGGGCCTCATCAATGAAAATACTTTTCATTTTATATTGTTCTTCTATACCTTCTAATTTCGCCTTCATATAAAATAACGGAGCTAAAT
Source organism: Neobacillus drentensis (assembly GCF_036962765.1). Lineage (GTDB taxonomy): Bacteria > Bacillota > Bacilli > Bacillales > Cytobacillaceae > Neobacillus > Neobacillus drentensis_C. The sequence continues at coordinate 1,994 of NZ_JBALOS010000330.1, read as the reverse complement.
CCTCAAGTTCAAGCGCCTTTTTATTAAAAATCCTTTGACAATAGTTACTTAACCTCTTGCATTCACTCTCTGAAAGTGTAGGGGAATACTTTTTCAAAAGTTCAGGCGACGTCATTAGTTCTTTGTATAATGTAAAAATATCTTTTTTAACAAAAGAATTCATATAATTTTTTATGGCAACCTTTGACTCCTGCTCCACTGTACTGATTCTTTTTTCTTTTGAATCCATGAGAAAGACTACTTTTTCCCTTTTCTTTTCTGAATTTATCCTGCTGCTAAAAAGGAGCTTTTCTAAAGCATCGTCATATTTGCTATTAATTTTAGAAAGAATCATCGATTTTTTTATTCTTAAATCATTTGCTAATAGATTTTTAATTTTATCCAATCTCTTATAGATAGGTAAGTATTGAAATTCTTGTATAAATAGTTTTTTGAGTTTTCCCCCTCTCATTAACCGTGATTTTTCAATGATAAAATCCTCACAAGGTGCCAAATTAAACTCAATTTCTTTTAAATAGTGCTCGATTAACTCCTTAAATTCCAGAGATCCTTTATAACTAGAAACCCATTGGATCGATTTTGATTTTTCATTACCATTAATAAGGGCCATTAATTTTGAATTCGGAGATATTAATTTTATTTTCTTGTCTAAACACCTTCTCATAAATTCAATAAAGGTAGTTTGGTTTATTTTATTTACACCTAAATCAGGCAGAACGGCGGAAATATAATCGATAAATAATTTATTAGGTGCAAGAATCATTAATTTTTCTGGAGGAAATCGATATCCAGAAGAGTAGAGAAAGTAGGAAATTCTATGGAGTGCAATGGTTGTTTTTCCACTTCCAGCAGCTCCCTGAACGATTATGGGGTGTTTTAGAGAAGCTCGAATCACTTCATTTTGCTCATTTTGGATAGTCGCTACAATCTCGGTTAGTCGATTATCTGCTTTTCCAGATAAGGATTTTTGCAATAATTCATCATGTGTGGTTAAATCGATATCTCTAATTTCTTTTAATAATCCATTCTCGATTTCATACTGTCGCTTTAGCGATAAATAACCACTTTGTGTTTCCCCATATGCGTTATAAGTAACATTCCCAAGACGGCCATCATAGTAAACATTTGCAATCGGAGACCGCCAATCGACAATAATGGGGATCTGATTCACACGGTCAAACAGTGAGGCTTTTCCGATATATAAAATCTCTTCTTCGGAGTCACCACTGTTTGTAAAATTTATTCTAGAAAAGTACGGTTTGCCGATGACGCTTGCTAACCTTTCCAATTCACTCTCGGCCAATTCTAAAAATTGAGCATTCGTCAGTAGGGTCATGTAGCTTAAACTACTATCTGATGTATCCAGTTCAGCAAAGGCTTCTTTCAAATTCTCAACGAACTGTTCTTTATTTCCCTTCGACATTTCCAATACGCTTTTAATATATTCCTTTGTAAACTCTAAGCGCTCAACTTCTGCTTGATAATCTTTGTGTTCACGAACTGATTTTTGTTTTTTCGAGCTCATTCTCTTAATCCGTCACCTCTCATTATGAGTTTTAGAACGATGGAACAGGCACAAAAAGAAACATCTACATTTTTTTGTAGATGCTTTCCTTAACAATTGAGCTATATTTTACCATTTGACAAGTGTTAATACAATATACTTTCTGTTAATACGTAAAAATAGTAGTCGATTTTTCCCCACATCATGGTCACAAATATTGTTGCTTCGAGTTAAAGCTCTTTCAAACCTTATCTCACCGTGTTTTTACCCTTTGAAATATAGTAAAGCAATTAGGAAAATAATCAAGCCTATTAAAAAAATAGGACCAAGACCTGTACTGTATACAAAGTAAATTCTAATATGAAGAAGCGCATGGACAATAAGAATGACCAGTAAGCAAAAAAGCAATAAAATGGTTAACTGTACATTTTTATTTCGATTTCGATTCAAAGAATTGGCTCCCTTCTAGAAGCTCTACAAGGACACTAAA
>NZ_JBALOS010000329.1:0-4593 GCF_036962765.1 Neobacillus drentensis | reverse complement strand
TCGTATAAGTTCATCAACCTGTAAAACTAGATACTTCGTGGCATCTTTTCGTAAGAACATTTGCGAAAATTGCCTAGAAACTTAGTAAATGACCCTTATTAAGCTCCAAAAGCAACAAAGTTTACGAAAAGAGCCTAATTAAAAGAAGGGATTCACTTCAAAGAACCCCTTCTTTTTATTTAGTTATCCATAACCGTTCAATCTATTTTATAATTCAAATACGTTAAAAAAGCTAACGACTTCTTTTTCATCTTCATTTGATTTTACTTCACCGTTTGTGATTGCTTCTTCCATTGTTATTTCTCCGAAAACAATATCTGTCCAGATATCACGTGTCGTTTCTATACGCAAATCTGCCATCCAAACTGTTTGAAAAATTAATAGAGAGTAAGCCCTGGATACATTAAAAGTTACAGATAGATCCTCCCACTTAAGAATTTTCCCTATCATATTAACAATTTAATATATCGAATATGCAGGTCTTACTCATCTGACTATTCTAATTCCCTAATTAATTTTCAAAAAACTCTATTAAAATCTCATTTAATTTTTCAGATTGATCAAGTGGCACCCAATGACCTCCGGAAAATCTTTCATATCGCCATGGTCCATCAATCAATTCGCTAGATTGAAGCATTTTTGCTTCTGTTAAAAAAGGATCAAAGCTACTCCAAATTCCTAGTGTTGGTGTCTTAATCTTTGGATGGACCCCCTTATATAAAAAGGCTTTCATTGAGCTGTTTGCTCTGTACCAATTAAGGGCTGCTCTTAATGCACCCGGTCTGGATAACTCTTTAATCCATTTTTCTTGTTCACTATGATTTCGGCACCATTCTCTAAATAGTTCCCAATTATTTCTAGTTAAAAATTCCTCGGCGTAGTGTTCTGCCTGAAACATAAACACATACCATGATTTTTCAAATTGATCAATTTGTACTTGGAATCTTCCACCTGGATGGCCAACAGAAATGGGAACATATTTTTCAACTACATCCGGAAATAGGGAAGTAAATGCCCAGCCCAGCAATGCCCCCCAATCATGGCCAACTAATCGTATACGATCAATGTTTAATTCTTTTAAGATTCCTATAACATCTGAAACAAGTAACTTCAAATTATAGGCTTCAATCTCTTGTGGCTTGTCCGATTCACCAAAACCCCGTAAGTCTGGAGCGATAACTCTGTAACCGGCATTAACCAAGGTTTGAATTTGATTTCTCCATAAGAAGGAGGAGTCGGGAAATCCGTGGAGTAGTAGTACAGCCGGTCCCTCGCCTTCGTCCACTACTTGAAACTGAAGGCCATTTACATGTATCTTTTTTCCTTCTAATGCATAACTCATCCCTAATTCCTCCATTAATTATTTTCGATTATTATTTCATCAAACATAGCTATGAAATTAGTCACTTCTACTTTACTGCCTGTTATTATCGCAATATTGCCCATCGTTAATGCATTCTCAAGAGTAATTTCGCAAGTTAATAATTGAGCCAAATCTTTACATGTTGTTTGAATCGTAAAATCAGGAGTAATGGAGCTCGTATTAAAATTTACGACTTCGGCTAAAGCTTTTCGAACTTGTAGTCCAATTTCAACGTTCGAATCTGTTAAGCTAACTTGCATCACTTGATTTACATTTTCACTCTTCACTGGGTCTAATTTCACTCTAAGGAAATGCATATAAGCTTCAGGTGTAAAATTACTTAGGTTTACAGATTTAACCACTCTTACATTTGGGCTAACTTTTCCTTCTAGTTCATACACTTGAGTTAAATAAAAGTTTCTTGTTATGGCAGAAGTAGTTGTTTCAGAAAGCTTTCTTAGTGCAAGAGCTTTTATTTGAAGAGCTTCCTTATGATCTGGATCTAATTTTAATACATAAGTAATTAATTGGGCCGCCCATGAAAATTCATGATCGTCATTTGCTTTTTGAGCTTCTGCTAATACTTTTTCCAGCCCTCCGAAGCCCTTTATGATTTTCTCTGCTTCGACTTTTTTTGAAACTGGATGAATCGTTGCTGTATCATTCCCATACCACCCAATTAAATAAGCATAGGTCCCTCTCACATAGTTTGCCAATTCACCATAAAAAGGTTGGAAAATCGGACTGTTCTTTAAGTGAGTAGGCAATTTAACAAACTCCACAATATCTTCAGGAGAAAGTCCTAGATTGATTCCACGAATGGTTTGATCGTATACGAATTGCATTCCATCGTGGTATTCTTCTATCGCCTTTTCAGACTCTTTGGATCCCAAAATAGGGCTCCCATGTACTCCAATAATATGTGTTGGTTTTAATGCGCGCAATTCCTTTATACTATTAATCCAGTTTTTCGGATCGCGAGTATCTCCTCTTAAAGCTCCAATGTTCGGAAACGCCCCCCAAAGAACATTATTAATAGCTACACCTTTATCAGGTAACCAGACGATCAGTCCATCATTTGTATCTGTAATGGTAGGGATTAATTCAACATTAATTCCGTCAATTACAATTTTACTTGCCTTTGAAACGGTACGATTCGGTTTTACGTATCCCCTTGTTTTTCCTTTTTCAAAATCAACAAAATAGGCACCAATCCCTAAATTTGGAAAAGCATCAGGACCTTTTGGCGGAAGAAACAGTCCAAATTGAGTATATGCTTTTTTAGTCTGGATTTGCTTAAGATCCGCATTATTAGCGGTAAAATTGTGATCAACTAGGTCATGGCCCCAAATTTCAAGTGAATCCTCCTGACCTTCAGGTACATAAGCTCTTGTACCCACTGTATAATGCCAATGGGTGTAAATAATAGTTGATACTGGTTTATCTGTTATTTTTCTAAACTCTTCTAAATGCTCTTCTGCTTCTTCAATTCCATCCCCTGTATCAACAATAATCATCCCATTTTTGCCTTCGATCATGGTTGTATTTGCAAGACCAACTCCGATAACTTGATAAACGCCATCCGTAATTTTCACTAACCGTTTTTCAAAATTTTTCGAATGATCAATTAGCTTCGAATTGGCCACCTCACCTTTTGGGCCGATCTTTGTTACACCTTCATTAATATTGCTTAATTGATTTTTAGTCATTTCCACAATTAGACACCTCTTTATTAAAATTAAATAATGATTTTAAAGTGAAATAGCATTTTCAGTTGGCTGAGCCACTTCAGCAACAGTCTCATCAGGCCTGCAAAAGAGAATAAATAGTAGTCCAGCCAAAAGCATCAATCCAGCAATATAAAATATTGCATAATGGAAGCCGAGAACTTTATTGGTACCTGCCAGGTTAATAAGAAGTCCGATAACGATTGGTCCGATGATTCCTGCTAAATTTTGAAAGGATGTTCCTAAACTAATTCCGAATCCTCTCCTCGATGGGAAGAGCTTTATCATAATTTGCGGAACAATAGATACTATTGTTGCTACACAACCAGCTGAAAGGATAAATAATCCTAATATCAATTGGTTAGATTGAACGATTGTAGAAAGGAAATAGCCGAGTGCTGCAACGATTAAACTAATTCCACCGACAACAACACGTGATGTATAATAGCTCTGACTTTTTTTGAAAAGATAATCAGAAAATCTAAGAACTAAAATACTAATAATCAGGCCGCCTATTCCAACTGCAACGGAAGCAAGGCCAATTTGTTTATGTGTTAATCCAAGTATCTGCCCAAAATATAGAGGTTGAAAAACGGATGTCCATGCAAGTCCCCCGAATGCAGAGAAGCCCAAGAATAAAGCTAACAAACAAGAACGTGAGAATATGGTCGACGATACATCTGACCACTTGAACTTACTTTGAGTGGGAATCGGCTCGTCCCATTCTACTTTGGCTGGTTTCTCTTTGCCTAGCCACATCCATAAAACTGCCCAAACAATACTCAAAATACCAGTTGAGGCAAATGCTCCACGCCATCCAAAATCTTCTATTAGAACAACGAAAATGGGCGCCAATATTACTGCACCAACAATTCCACCACCATTGAAAATGGATAATGCCAATCCACGAGAATTCGGATGAAACCATTTGCTTATCTGACTCATGGATATCGGTCCATGTGGCCCTTCACCAACACCAAGCAATATTCTGTAAAGAATAAGCAGAGGTAGTCCAGTTATCGCAAAAGCTCCAAATTGGAGAACTGTCCAAGAAAATAATAAAATGGATAATGCCTTCTTTGTCCCAATTCGATCTGACCACGCCCCGCCAATTACACCGCCAATACTAAACAGCCAAAAAAAGCTGCTACCCACAATACCCCATTGTGAATAAGATAAATTAAATTCTTTCATAATTGGTTCAGCTGCAAACCCTAGAATTGACTTATCTGCAAAGTTAATCATTAAACCAAAGAACATAAACAAAAGTATTAGCCATCTCATTATGAATCCCAGCCCCTTTTCGTTGTTGAAAACAATTTGATCTCCATAAATACCAATTCTTATTCACGATGTAGTTTAATGCCTTGGATGATGTTGAATTGCCTCCAAGAATGACTACAATTAAATTGATATTATCGATTTTTTTATTTACATACATTAAACATTAGTAAACTATTACTTCTTTTTTTGTTTTTGGCGGGCTTTTTTAAAATTCTTTTA
>NZ_JBALOS010000328.1:0-8934 GCF_036962765.1 Neobacillus drentensis | reverse complement strand
GTATATAATAATTTACTATAATAGGAGATGATCCCATGGCAATAGCTCAAATTAGTAAAGAATATCTCGAGTTAATCCCTAATCTATTTAAAAATTTTCAACGATTAAATCAAAAATCTAGTAACTTAACGCATTTACAGAATCAAATCCTAGAATGTTTATTTATGAACCAACATCCTTTGACGATTAAACAAATAAGTGAAGGTCTAAATATACCCAAACAGCAAATGACCGACTTACTTAAGCGCTTATTTGATCAAGGGTATATTACCAAAAGTCAAAATGTGAATGATAAAAGGTCGTTTGTAATTCAATTAACAGAGAAGGGTAATGCTTCACAACATGAAAAATGGGGAATCATTTATCAGAACTTTGTTAATGATTTATCCAAACTCAATGATGAAGAGCAAATAGATCTTGAATATGCTTTGCATAAAGTAAATGACTTGCTTAAAAAAATGGAGGAAAGATAAATGCTGCTAGATTTACAATCCGTCCAAGGCACGATGCTGATCCCACTTTGGGGGCGTGCCACTGCCAGTGAGAAGAATCCAGAAATCTTGTACGACAAAGAAGCAATAAAAATTATTGCAGGTTGCGATTTTGATTTTACAGAAATCGCTAAAACTTTTGGCGAATACGGTGGCATTAGTTATATCGTTCGCGCACGGAAAATAGATGATATTATTAGAGCTTTTATCGAAAAACATCCACGAGCTTCCATTGTAAACATCGGTGCAGGACTTGATACGACTTTTTCAAGAGTAGATAATGGAACCATTAACTGGTACAACCTTGACTTACCCGATGCAATTGCGTTCCGTAACTCTTTAATCCCAGACTCACCGCGGAACATCAGTATTGCTAAATCATTTTTTGATTGTTCGTGGTTTGATGAAGTGACTTTTAATGAGGAAAACGGCATACTATTTATATCTGCGGGAGTATTCTATTATTTTCAGGAAAAGCAACTAAAGGAGATCATTCAGAAAATGACGCTTCACTTTCCGGGGGGGGAAATGTACTTTGATGCTGAATCAAAAATGATGTTAAAGGTCTCCAATCGCACCGTGGAAAAAACGGGGAATAAGGGTGCGAAAATGTATTTTTATGTCAATAATCCCAAATTACTTGAAACCTGGTCACCAAAAATCAAGGTACTTTCCTGTAAATCGTACTTTAAAGGCATTCCGGCAAGTAAGAAGTGGGAAAGCGGGACTCGGGTGATGGTAAGGTTGATCGATTTATTTAAAATGATGAAATTTGTCCACTTGCGTTTCGAAAGATAAATTAAGGTCGCATTGACAAAAAGAAAGGCTGATGAAATGCTGTTTGATTTAGATCCAACGTTATTATTTATTTTGGTTATTTTTGGCTTTCTAGCTGCATTTATTGATTCCGTTGTCGGCGGTGGCGGACTAATTGCCTTGCCGGCATTATTATTTACAGGTCTGACGCCAGCTGCTGCAGTGGCGACCAATAAATTTGTGGGGACAATGGGCTCATTAACGAGTACGATTATGTTTTATCGTTCAGGAGAGCTTGATTTAAAATCCGTCTATAAACTGTTTCCACTCACGTTTATTGGTTCGATGATTGGAGCGTGGACGGTACATTTAATGAATCCCGAATTGCTAAAGCCATTGATGCTCGTCATGCTCGCAGTGGTGGCCATTTATACGATTTTTAAAAAAGATTGGGGCAGTATTTCTACCCACAAAAAATTCGCCACCCACCATCTTATTATTTTTATGATTGTCATCTTTGCGATTGGCTTCTATGATGGTTTTATCGGTCCCGGTACGGGTTCATTTTTAATATTTGCCTTTTTAACGATGGGTTTTAATTTTTTGAAGGCGGCGGGGAATGCCAAGTTTTTAAACTTTGGAAGTAATGTATCTGCGTTATTGATGTTCATCTTTTTAGGACAAGTTAATTACGCCTATGGGATTCCAATGGGCCTGGCACAATTGGCTGGGGCTATCTGTGGTTCGAAATTTGCGATTAAACGGGGAAGCGGCTATGTCCGGGCACTCTTTATCGCTGTAACCTTTTTATTATTAGCCAAAAATACATATGATTATTTTCATTAAAAAATGAGGAGATGGGAGTTGTTCCGGATTGAATGGTCGGATTAGGCTGGCAAGAAGTGAAGAAACCGAACAAATTCGCCAGCTATTAAAAGAGATTGCAAAATGGTTTCAAACTAACGCGATTAATCAATGGTCTTATTTATTAGAAGGCGGGGACTATGCTGAAATTCACCGAGCGATTTTAAATAATGAGACGTATGTCCTTGAGAAGGACAACGAAATAATTGGAACATTTACGGTTTCAACTAAACAAAGTGACTGGGATCTTGAGATTTGGGGGGAGAGTAACGACCCTTCCATCTACATACACCGCCTGGCAATGGGATTAAACCACAAAGGAAATGGAGTAGGAATGGAAACGCTGCAGTGGATAGCAGGTCATTTTGCTGGTTGTGTCAAATATTTACGACTAGATTGTGTGGCTCATAATCAAAAGCTAAATCAATTTTATCAAAACTGCGGGTTCACCCTGATCGGTCAAATGGGGGATTTTAATAAGTATCAAAAGTTATTAAATTAGAAAGATGTAGGAGAAATTGGGCAAAAAGACGAGGTATTTTGACATTCATTCAAAATACCTCGTCTTTTATTTATGTGAGAAACCAGTTTGTCGCTAGACTATTTATCTTCTCTTATTAAATAATCATTTCCATCTTGATCTTTAAAGTTGAACATGTTTCCAAAAGGTAATCGTAACATCTCATCAACTACTACACCATTTTGCTTCATTTTTTCATAAGTTGCTTCGATATCAGTGGTGCTGAATAAAATGGATGGATGGGCAACTTTTGAAGGTTGATGTTGTTCCATTGCAGCCTTTGAATACAGTACTAAAGTGGTAAATTCGTTTTCACTTGGGCCAACTTCGATCCAAAACGCGTCTGGACCCATAGGTTGTTCTACTTTTAAGACAAAACCGAGTTTATGAATCCAAAAATCTTTTGCCTCTTCTTGATCATTTACGTAAACAGTAACTTTTCCAATTTTATTAATCATCATCGTAAATCTCCTTCTTAAACATTGAATTTTATAATGTCAGTTTATCAATCAGAAAAGACAGAAGCAATTTCTAAAATTTTATTGTTTTCATATGCCTATCTTGATGGAGGGATGTCCTGCTTTATTAGTTTTACCTTACCTCATAAATAAATTTTTTTTCAAAGAATTTTTTTTTCAATGAACAGTAATGTATGACAGGTGTGTGTCACATGTGGTACTCCGCTCATATAATAGGTTTGAAAAAGATTAGATGTATGACATATGTGCACTGTCCACAATATTGTTAAAAGGGGAAGGAATAATGAATCAAAAATGGATTATAGCGGTCGATGCCGGCGCCTACGAAGTGAAAGGAAGAACGAGGGACGAGGTGTTTAAGTTTAGATCAACAATTGGACCTTACCGCCATCTTCATTTGGGTAACCAAATGGAAGTAGGCGACTACATCGTCGAGTACGGGGAAGAGAAGCTGTTTGTGGGGAATATCGCCTGGCGGGAATGTCATGCAATAAGAGAGCCGAGAGATATTTCGAAAGCGCACGAGGAAACAAAGATCAGGGTACTGGTGGCAGTTCATCAATATGGAAAAACGAAAGGGAACTGTGTAGTGGTTGGGCAGCCAATCCGTGGAATGGTGAAAAAAGACAGGGAAAAGATTGAGAAAATGCTGGAAGGGGTCCACACAATCACGGTGAACAATGTAAAGAAAACGTTTTACATCGAGGAAGTAAGAGTCGCGCCTGAAGGTTCGGGGGCATACTTCAGCATGGCAGACAGGCCGGAGGAAATTGCGAACATCATCGACACTGGAAGTAGTACCTTGAACTATTTAAGAGTGGAGGATGGCTACTTTATTGACAGGAAAAGCGGGACTCTTGCTTTCGGGGCAGAAACACACATGGAAATGACAGAAAAACAAATAGCAGTAGCCATCCTGGCGGAACTTCGAGGCAAGTGGCACTTGAATGAGCCGACATTTCTTTGCGGGGGAATTGCAGAATATCTTCTCCCATTTATGAAAGAGAGTTTTAAAAATATCCAGCTAATCAAACCCGTCCACTTCCGGACAAACGGACCCAAAACATACAGTCCGCAATATGCCAACGCTTTCGGATTTTATACTCTAGGGAAAGCGGTCTTTGCTGATGAATAATAAACTGAACCGAACGGTGAAGTCAGTACCTTTCAACCTTGATGACCCCTTCGAAAGTGAGCTTCTAGAACATTGTAACCAGTTCACTCAGTTTGCCACATATATCAAACGCCTGATCCAACGAGATATGGAACAGGGTGCCGGAGGACTTCGTAAAGAAAATGAAATGAAACTAGAAAAATCTATCGACAAGTCAAAGTTGAAAAGCTTTGGTCTCTAACCCCTATATGGGGTTTTTTTTGAATGAATACTTTGGGTCCATACGAGATAACATGATTAGTGCAACAAGAAAATAAACGAGGTAACATAAATAAACATAAATACCTTTTGTATGATGAATCTGTTAAGCATTCTTCATAATGATTGTTTCAAACGAATTAGCCACTGCTTTACAGCAGTTAGCGATTTCTTCTAGACCTTCATAAATTTGTTTGTATTTAATAATTCGGATCGGGTCTTTCTGGGAAGTAAACAAATGTTTAATGGATTCACGCAAATTGTTGTCGCAGTGAGACTCAATTTCTTTAATTTTAATTGCGTGTTCTCTTATATTTAGCAATTTCTTTTTTGATAGTAGATCAATAGCTGCATCAATTTCCGTTGCACAATTTTTGATCGCATCAACAAATTTTAGCATATATTCGTCCGTTTCAATCATAGAGTACATTTCAAATAGTGCAGATGTATGGTATAAGCCGTCCAAAATATCATCCATGCTTATTGAAAGAGCTAAAATATCTTCACGCTCAAATGGTGTGATAAAAGCATTATTTAGATCACTAATTAGGTCATGAACAAGGGAATCCCCGATTAATTCAAATTCTTTCATCTTTTCGGAAAAAATTTTAAGATCACTTACATTTTTTAATTTGATTTCAGCAAAGTAGTACGCACTTTCTTTTAAATTTAAAGAGATGCTAGTTAAATGATTAAAGAACTTGTCTTTCTTTTTTAATGCCATTAAATTACCTCCACTTTGTCCCAATTGGTGTAGTAGCCATATAAATACAGTGAATAACTGCTATCCATTTCTATACGATCATTTGGCGCCTGACGTCAACAATTGTGACAATAAGTAAAACACAATGACTAGGATGTAATAAACCTTTATCAATACCCATTCAATTTGGATTACTATAATAAATGCAACAAACAATCGACTAGTAACGGCTTACGCCCTATATCTACTCGACAAAAAAATAATAAGCTCGAATACGCTTATACATAGGGGTTTATCATTTTGTTGGCAGAGGGCTAGAAGGAGAATTGTGCACGTCCTCTAACTTTAATGAAACGAATACGATTGAAATTGAGAATTTCACTGTTGGATTATCTGAGGATTTAGAGTTTGTACCAGAAGGTTTGCCTAACCCTGTCCTTCAATTAGGCTTTGAGGCTAATATTTCTTGGGTTCTTAATGAAAATCCAAATGAATATTAAGATAAAAAATGTAAATCCGGCAGGTTGTTATAACGAGCCGGATTTTTTGTGGTACCACATATAGAAAGTTTCAGCTTCTCCTTTTGATACCCCATATAATTTACTCTCATGCATGGGTTTAGCCTTATTTGAGAATAAAAGGGTCGCAACACCGAATTTTCGCTGCAGCCATGTGTGTTTGACGGTAATCTGTTGGATTCGGTTGCGGTGGGTGACGAAGGTTTCATTTGTTAATCCGCCTTTTCTTAATTGCACCGTATTTCCATCCCGGAGATAACTGGTGAACCAGTAGTCAAGGATCCGTAGTAGAACGGAAATAATAAAGACAATTGCCGTGACCCAAAGCCACTCTCTTATGAAAAACCACAGTCCGATTAGGAACAAAAGGGATAGATAATACGGACGGAGAAGCTTAAGCCAAAGTACCTTGATCGGGAAGCGTTCCATATGTTCTTCAATCCGGTAATCCGGCAGCATGGTGTGTAAAATTCGATAGGCTTCTTGCTTTGGCATAAATGGATAAAGAGAGCTTGTTTCCTGATCTTCTTCATCATACCCACCAGCGCTGATTAGCTTGATGGAAGCAAGGCCGAGCATTCGTTTAAGGATGGTTTGTTCGACGATGATGGCTTGAACCCTTTGTTTTTGAATCGAAAAACTAATAAAATTGCCAACCCCTTTTTCGATATAAATCCGCTCACGATCATCACTGATAACATAATTTCCATACTTCCACGTCGTTTGGATTAACCCAATTACGACGGACAAGGCGAGGGCGAGGACAAAAAGAATAATCAACATCCACCAATGGAGCCATAAATATTCAAAGGCATTTTTCGTCGTTTTCTCAATTTGAAAAAAATCTGCTAGATTGGCATAAAGCGCACTTAATAACGGAAAGATTGCCAGGAAGCTTAGAGATGTAAAGGATGCCTTTATTAAATCTTTTCTAGTCGCTCGAAAGTGTACCGTACGCTCCACTCCACTGTCAGCTAATGCCTCGATAGAAACCTGCTTTTGTTCCAAGTGAGCAAGGATTCGTTCTTTTTCTTCTTTTTTTATCACTTTAAACTCAACGGAAGCATTCTCCCCACTTGTCCCTGTTTCCAGTGTGATGGAAGTAAGTCCAAACCAACGGTGCACAAACGAAGTGGTGGAAGTATGGTTATGGATACGATCCAATCCAACCGTCCGTTGTTTTTTGACAAAAATTCCTTCGTAAATGACAATAGCATCCCCAACCAATTCATAGCGGTGGAAGAACCATTTTAAGATAATGGAAAGAATGGTGCAGACGGTAGCAAGTAACAGGAGATAGCGGCCCCAAATTACCCAATCGGAAGTGGAGGAGGCTTTAATGACAAATAAAAAGAGAAAGAACCAAATGCAATTTTTGATAAACGATACCAACTCAACGACGATTACGGCGGGGTGATATCTTTTCATGCTCTTTCACCTTCTACTCCATCTGTATCTTGTATTTTTGCAAAGGAGGCAATTTCCGCTTTTAGATGTTGTGCTGTTTCTGCTGGAATGGCAGGAATGACATGGCTCGAAGTAGTGGTTCCAATCTCAATATTGTATAGAGCATAGCGCCGCATGATTGGACCTTGTTCTGTCCGAACATATTCCACTTTTTCCATCGGGATTAATGTGTGTTGAACTTGCCATTTTCCATGCTTCAATTGAACAAATTGCTGATCAATTCTATATCGCCAGGTCAATTGTAAATAGACTGGTTCAATCACGATGGAGAAAATAGCAGATAGAAAGCCGATTCCTCCAAGAATATAAAGAACGATGGCAATCCATCCAAACCAATCAAACTTCTCTGTGCAAATGATTAATACAGCGATAATGAAAAAGGCGATTCCATGCCCAATTGAATTGGAGATTCGCCACATTTTCACAGCATCTGTCGAAATTTTTTCTGTCGGTTCCTCTATTTGTATGTACATTCTTTTCACCTCAAATAGTCTATACATGTCATTCTATCAAATAGTTTCAATTGTTACAGTTAGTGTGAATTTTATAAGTAGTAACTTTTTGTTGAAGCCTATCTTCCTAATGTTTTTAGACAATTTAAAATTATGATAGGATAGAATGGAAGAGACAATTTTAAATTATTTAACGGGGGCAAGATTATGTACAGCTTTAAGAACGATTACAGCGAAGGCGCACATCCTAAAATATTGAATGCGTTATTGGAATCCAACCTTTTTCAAGAGGATGGTTATGGAGAGGATCAATTTTCACGAAAAGCGGTTGAAGTAATCAAGGAGAAAATCGGCCGGTCAGACGTTGATATTCATCTCTTATCAGGCGGAACACAAACCAATCTGATTGCCATTTCTGCTTTTTTAAGACCACATGAAGCGGCTATGGCAGCAAGCACCGGTCATATCCTTGGTCATGAGACGGGCGCCATCGAAGCAACAGGGCATAAAATCCTGTCGATTGAAGCAGAGAACGGGAAACTAACTCCGTCAGACGTGCAAGCAGTCCTCGACGGACATCCAGATGAGCACATGGTCAAACCAAAGCTTGTATACATATCGAATTCCACTGAAATTGGTACCATCTATTCCAATCGAGAACTAGAGGAACTAAGTGAATTTTGTAAAAAGAACCATCTTATCTTGTATATGGATGGGGCAAGACTAGGCTCGGCCCTCTGTTCGGTGGAAAACGACCTTCAGTTAAGCGACCTGCCAGGGCTTGTCGATGCCTTCTATATTGGCGGAACAAAGAATGGGGCTCTTCTTGGTGAGGCATTAGTCATCTGCCGCGATTCTTTGAAGGAAGATTTCCGCTACCATCTGAAACAAAAAGGGGCACTGCTTGCAAAAGGAAGACTTCTAGGTATTCAATTTCAAGAATTGTTCCGGGATAATTTGTTCTTTGAATTAGCTTCGCATGCCAATCAAATGGCAGCCATTCTTAGAGAAGAAATCAGTAAGGCTAATATTCAGTTTCTAACGCACTCTCCATCAAACCAAATTTTTCCGATTCTGCCGAATGCACTAATCAGAGAATTAGAGAAAAACTATTCCTTTCATATTTGGGAAAAGGTGGATGCGGATCATTCGGCGATTCGCCTCGTCACATCTTGGGCGACAAAAGAGGACGAGGTCTTAGCTCTAATAGAGGATATGAAGAAATACTAAAAGAACCTTGATCTGATGTGATGTCAATAAATTTTATAAAAAAAATAAACATTTAAAATGTTCAATATGCTTGAATGTTCTT
>NZ_JBALOS010000327.1:896-1192 GCF_036962765.1 Neobacillus drentensis | reverse complement strand
TTATTCGGGTTACAGTTCATATAGAGGGTTTTGGCCTCTTTTTTTAGTTTGATATAAACTACTGTTGATAAGATTTGATATTTGAGTAGTTATTTAAGAAACGAAAAATTGGCGGTAATATAGTAAGAATACTAAGTAATCTAAGTGATTGAGCGGCAACAACAAAAGTAGTGTCGGCATGGAGCGCGATGGCCGTGCCTGCCATCTCAGCAACCCCACCTGGTGCAAAGGCAAGCATACAGGTTACAAAAGAAATGTGTGTGATTTCAGATATTAGAAAGGAAAGGACCAACATA
>NZ_JBALOS010000327.1:0-864 GCF_036962765.1 Neobacillus drentensis | reverse complement strand
CATAGATACAATAAGGCAAAGAGAAGTAATCAGACCAACAATAATTGTTTGACCTAAACCTTTGAACATAGCAAAATTCACTCGCGAACCAATATTAGTGCCAATTAAAACTTGGGCGAAGATAATGACTTTTTGGGGCAAGTATGCTGATTCAACACTGTGGCTTATAATAATAATTGGGTAAAATAAATGAACAATTCCAGCTCCAATCATACTACCTACAAGCCAGGGGGCAGGCATTTTAATTTTCTTTCCTAGTTTAGAACCCAGGTATGCTCCTATTATTAGAATTCCTGTACTAAGTAAAGAGCTAGATGAATGTTGACTGTGGTTACTGTTTGTAGCAATCTTGACAGATTGGAAATTAATTATTCCTGAGATAATTGGGATTAAACTTACGACAAGTAACACACGTATTGTTTGAATAATACTCACGATTGGTGCATTGGCACCTATTTCGTCAGCAATTGTTGGCATAGCGGAAATACCGCCGGGGGTCGTACCAAAAAGACTGGTCATCATGTTTACGTTACTGAACCGCCACAACATGATTCCTGAGAGTATTGCTAGGGCAATGGAAGAAATAAGCATGAAAATAATTATAAAGAAATAATCTTCCAATGTGTCCATTATTGATAAATTGAAGTTTAGTCCTAATTGAATACCTAAAATCAATTGCCCAATTTGGGACCAAAATGGGTTTAATCCATTTTTCTGTTTTAGCGAATTTAAGCCTATCAAACGCAAATTGGTAAGAACGCCTGCGAGAAATAAACTCCCCAACATCCAAGCCATTGGGATACCAGAAAAAGATAGAGTAACCCCTCCAAGCATACTGAATAGAATAAATAATATGTTTTGTTT
>NZ_JBALOS010000326.1:0-3541 GCF_036962765.1 Neobacillus drentensis | reverse complement strand
GGTTAACGTTCCAATTTGCTTTTGTCATTTTATTCCTCTAAATTCATCTTAGAATTGGTAACGATAAATAAAACTTTGTAATCATTACAAGAATATCATATCCCATTTTGGTGTGCATTACTTTAATTCGAAGGAGTAATATTGTCATTGAAATAATTAGTAGTTTAGAGAACGAGATTTACTCTCGATGGAAAGAACTATTGTTTATTTTGAACAACGTGGATGTGGGAGAAGTGATAGTCAGACTGCTGATGAGTTTTGAAAAAGTAGACTTACTTGGATATTCGTTTGGCGGAGAATTAGCACATGAAATTACTCATGCTCTGCCAGATAAAATCAATAAAATTGTGCTTTCAAGCTCCTGCTTAATAGGTTTGAAAGCACAAATTTTTATACAAATAGCAGGTTTTATGTCAATTGCAGATTCCTCTTTAGTCTTTAAAATTGAACATATTATTAGTCAACAAAATTCCCAAAAAGAAAAATACTCACAAATATGGGCATCTGTTGATTCAGAGACTGTATATATTTCGAGATCAATGGTGAAAACCGTTGTCGTGCTTTGTGTCATGCGGTATTGGCCCATCCAAGGAATCCAGATATGAGACGGCTTGTTTGAGGTTCATCAAGAACAGGTGAGCCATGTCCATAGAAAATCCATTTCGAACCACAATACGCATAATCGTTACTTCTTCCATGTCTGGGGGTAAAGGATATGCAGGCACTTGCCAGCCGAATATGCGCAATTGTCGAGACAAGTCATAAAGATTCCACTTTGATGTGTATCCTTCTTTCAATCGCCATGCAAATACCGGAATATCCGAGCCGTCTGTAATTAATTCAAAAGGTCCCATGTCAAGAATCGCCTTGCTTAGTAAGTGCGCCACTGCTTGAGAAGCCTTTTGCACCTCATAGTATCCGTCTTTGCCTAAACGCAGAAAGTTATAGTATTGCAGGAGTACTTGTGCGCCAGGTCTAGAGAAATTCAGGGCAACCGTCGGCATGTTCCCGCCTAAATAAGACACTCGAAAGATGAGATCCTCAGGGAGATCTTCAGCCTCACGCCAAATTATCCATCCAAGACCCGGGTAAACTAATCCATATTTATGTCCGGAAACATTGATGGATTTCACCCTAGCCAACCGAAAATCCCAGACTAAGTCAGGTTGAAGGAACGGTGCTATAAATCCTCCTGAAGCAGCGTCTACATGTATCGGAATATCGAGACCCGTTCTGGCCTGAAGCTCGTCCAAGGCTTTCGCAATTGCGGCGACCGGTTCGTAAAGACCGGTATAGGTCTCCCCAAGAATCGGCACCACAGCGATTGTATTTTCGTCTACGACAGTGAGTACTCCCCCGGGATCCAAATAAGGATGATCTGGAGAAATGTTCACATAACGCGGTTCGACGTCCCAATAGTTCGCGAATTTTTCCCAAACGACCTGAACTGCGGAACTAAATACGATATTTGGCCGGTCAATTGGTTTCCCTTGTTTTTTGCGCGCGTTTTGCCAGCGGCGCTTTAACGCAAGTCCCCCGAGCATACACGCTTCCGACGATCCCGTTGTTGAAACACCCATCGTATTATGAGGGTCGGGCGAATTCCAGAGATCGGCTATAATTCGAACACAGCGTTCCTCTATCGCCGCCGTCTGCGGGTATTCGTCCTTATCAATCATGTTCTTGTCGACTGATTCGGCATATAAACGTTCTGCGGCTGGCTCCATCCAGGTGGTAACGAATGTTGCAAGATTGAGACGGGCATTCCCATCTAGTGCGATTTCATCGTGAACAATTTGATACGCGGTTTCAGGTAACATGCCTTGATCACGCATACGAAAACGCGGAACCGCCTCTTCTCCTTTGCGGGCGAATAAGGGATTTAAAGAAAATTCGTCAGGCAACATCCTTTGCTCGATTTGCGTTCGACGCGGGTGCCAATGTGGCATATACTATCCACTCCTTCACGGGAATTAGACCTCTTATATTGTTTTGTCAATAAATGCCGTAAAATATTCATAACGCAGTGTTACGTCCATAGATGAAAGCTTAATTGTTTGAAGAAGATAAAAACAATGAACTCGTTCTACTTGAGAAACTGTTCATCCGATGCTGAAGGATTTTATTTTAAAAGAGGCGGTGCCACTATTTTATGAAGGGATATCTTCACGTATAGCGAATAACTAATTAACAGAATATTATAAATGAAGGAGGATGAAGTTTGTTATCACCTAAATCTAGATATGAAACCATTAATGGAATGGAAGTTCATTTTACCCAATGGGGTGATCCGCAGAAACCAGCTGTGGTTTGTTGGCACGGCTTAACTCGGAACGGGAGGGACTTTGATATTTTGGCTCGCCATTTAGCTCAAGATTTTCATATCCTTTGTCCGGATACGATTGGAAGAGGATGGAGCCAATGGAGTTCTTTCCCTGAAAAGGATTATTGTTTTGAAAATTACAGTAATTTAGCTATTGGATTATTAGACCATTTAGGAATAGACCAAGTCCGTTGGGTAGGAACCTCGATGGGAGGAGCTATTGGGATTCGTATTGCTGGAACGCCTCTTCACCAAAATCGTATTACCCACTTAATTTTAAATGACATTGGTGCAGGTGCTTCTGACAATACTGTTCAAGATATTGAAGGCATAAAACGAATAATAAGTTATGTTGGAACTCCTCCACAATTCAAAACCTTTACCGAACTAAAGAATTATTATAAGACTATTTATGCCACATTTGGTCTTTCTAACGAACAGGAATGGAGTGATTTTACCCAATATTCTTGCAGACGAAGAGATGATGGTGGAATCAGTCCTAATTATGACCCGAACATTGCTATACAATTTCAGCACACCGAGGATTTAAACTTATGGAACCAGTGGGAAGCCATTCAATCTAAAATATTACTCATTCGAGGGGAGATATCAGACGTATTGCCCCTAGATGTGGCGGTAAAAATGCAGCAAAAACCAAACTGTCAAATGGTATCGATTCCAAAACTAGGACATGCACCAGCTTTAAATACAGAAGAACAAATCTCCATCATAGAGAATTTTCTTCGATAAATTATTATTAAAAATGTAAGATAGCCCATAGAGAAGGAAGAAGAAATGACCCTCTTAGAGCTGCTTCGGCGGCTTTTTTGCTTGTTCCACTAACGAAGCAGGTTTGTTGAATAAGGGATTTCCATTTATCAAAATGTTAAGTGAAATGATTAAGAAAAAATTTGTGTGGGACTTAATTTTTTAACTGTGTAATGTGGATTGGAAAAATAATTGTAGTTTACTAAAAGAAGGAGATTTTTTTATCTATGATAAAGAAGGAAGAGAATTTGAAGATAAAAAAGGTTATAGAGTGCGAAATTGATAATGAACAGACTGAAAATATTCAAGAGTTATTGACTGAGAGTTTTCAGGATATGTATCTAAATAATAGGATTTATTTTAAACAAGTGCCTCATTTTAGATTCTTAGCTTTTAACGAGGAGAAACACCTTCTTGCACAGGTTGGGTTAGATTACCGAGTGATGAATC
>NZ_JBALOS010000325.1:0-3046 GCF_036962765.1 Neobacillus drentensis | reverse complement strand
GTAGCAATAGGGCTACTATAGGTGATATTGTTGTTATTTTTACTCTCATCGTTTGATTTTTGACGTGATTTTTGTGAAATTCTCTTAGGGCTACTATTGGTGTTATGGTTGTTATTTTCACTCTCATCGTTTAATTTTTGACGTGACTCATGTTCTTTCGATTCAGCCTTTTCAATTTTCACTCCATAACTAACATTTTTAATGTGGACAATGGCAATGCGAACGATGTCCGCATTATTGACCACATAAACAAAATCATTTTTTACCTCACAGAGGACACCCTCGACCGTCTCAGGACCGCCACGATTGATTTTTACCCAACAATATTCCAATGATTTAAGCAGGTCTTTGAAATTATTAGCTTTTTTAAATTCGAAATCCTTCGGAACATCAACGTCGAATTTAAACGGCTCTTTCAGATTTTCTGTAAAACTTTTAATATTGTGAGTGTTGTAATAAACGACCCCATCATCTTCCGTGAGAACGGTGATAAAATCGTAACTTGCATCCAGTAACTTCCCAATTCTGGATTCTGGTCCGCCTCGATTAACCTTGATTACTTTTTCTTGAAAATATTTCCTGAGGTCTTTATTCAAAAAAAATTCTCCTCCTTAAATTATATAATCATATTTACACTGCATGTATATGTATCATGGGATGAAGTTGTCCTAATAAAACAGCCTGTTTACTAATAACTTAAGAGAAAAATAGGCAAGATTTTAAAGAATAGTTACAATAACTCGGTTTAATAAAATTCAATTTTTTCTTTATATGTTTCTGAAGTCATTTTTCTTATATGGATGGTTGGATAAGTGGATCATCGTCCACCTCCGTTTGTAAACCAATTGGCACCCATTTAGGGAATTTAAATGGAGAAAGAACCATATAAAATTATGAAAGGAGGAGAGTCATAAAATGCAGATAAAGAACAATTATTTTCGTGCGCGTACGAGTATGGTGTACATGATGACCAATAATGAAGTAATGAATCAAATCATTTCCTTTTACGTGGACATGAATGGAATGCTAACCTTTGTAGGTTCCTACCCAACTTATGGAAGAGGTACTGGTACAAAGGAAGTTTCCACTGCAACAGCAAACGATGGAGTCGACCCCTTAGCGTCACAAGGCGCCCTAACTTTGTCCCGTGATGGTCGGTTGTTACTTGCAGTTAACGCAGGCAGCCATAGTATCAGTAGTTTCATCATAACCGAAAACGGAGCACCTGTTCTCGTGGATGTAAAGCCATCAGGAGGTGCTCAGCCCAATAGCGTAGGTGTGTTTGGTAATCTTCTCTATGTCTCCAATGTAGGTCATGCCGCAAATAATTTTGCATCAAATATCACTGGTTTTCACATAGATGATAACGGAAGCCTTACTCCTATTCCCGGATCCACCCATTCTCTCAGCACTTTCAATGCTCAGCCCGCTCAGGTTCTCTTCACTCCTGATGGAAGTAAAATCGTTGTCTCCGAGCTTACATCAAACCATCTCAGTGTATTCCATGTAAATCAAAATGGTACGGTTACAGGACCAATCGTTAATGATTCTTACGGTCAAGGACCATTGGGAGCTTATTTTCTATCCTCTGGAATCCTCTTAGTTACGGAAGCAATTGCAAATGCGCTGTCATCCTATTCAATGAGCAGCGACGGTACCCTTCATGTGATCAGCGGGTCTATACCGAACGGATATCAGACCGCTTGCTGGGTTGTAACTACGAGAGATGAACGTTTTGCATATATTACCAACACCTTAAGCGGTACCATCTCCACCTACCGAATCGATCCAAATGGAGCACTGTCGGTGGTAAGGCATATAACCAGTACACCGCCAGGTACAGCACCAGGTCTTCCAATGGATGTTGGAGTGAGTAAAGATGGACGGCATTTTTACACCCTTAACGGAAATCAGGGTACAGTGTCAGTATTTAATATCCAGGATGATGGTAGTTTAGTAAGATTGCAGGTAGCTGCCTGGACTAACTTTCCTTACTTTGGGTCGCAAGGTTTAGCTGTTCTTTGATTCTATTGGGTTCACCGTACTGTGAGGAATCGAAAAATGAGGAGTTGCTAAAAACAAGGCTGCCGACAAACTGGCGGCTATTATAAGGTACTAACAAATCAGTTTTCATTACTTAGGATGCATGTTAATTGAAGAACCCTCTCAAAAATCATCGTTTTGAGAGGGTTTATTTTTATTTAAAAGTTTTTTGATTTGGAGAGAGGAAATATGTCTTAAATGATTGCTCATATTCTAAGTGACATAAACAACCGTTTAGAGCATATTTTCTTAGAGTTGGAAATCCGCATAATCCTGATACTACCCTCTATCTAAACTCACCCATACTAAAAGAGTAAAAAGTTATTTGGAGTAATATGATTTTTTCGACTGTTAATTAAAGCAATACAATGAGCTAATCGCTCTACGCCTAGATTAATTTGACTCTCGTTCACTTGAGAGATGCTTAATCGAAGGAGATTTTCCTTTTTATATACTGGCAAAAACATTCTAGAGGCATCATCAACAAATATATGCTGCTCGTTTAGCATATGAACTACCTGTTTGGCTGTCACATTCTCGGGCAAAGTGATGGATAGATAGAATCCTGAAGTCGGTTTAGAAAAATGAGTATTAGCCGGAAGCAATAATTCACAGGCTTCTTGAAGGATTTGCATTTTAGTATGGTATACCTTTTTAATTTTTTTGAGATGGCTATTAAACATACCACTTTTTAAATAGATTTCTAGTGCACCTTGAGAAAGTGCTGAACTATTAAAATCCGAACAAAATTTATATCGTAAAAAATGGTTAATCATTAATGAAGGAAGAACGACAGTAGCAATCCTTAACCCTGGGAGGAAAATTTTCGAAAAGCTTTTAATATAAATCACTCTCCCGGAAGGATCAAAAGAAAATAAAGGATCTGATTTTGCATTTGGGTCAAGGTCACCTAAAAAATCATCTTCCACTATATATACATCGTATTTTTCAGCTAACTCAACGATTTTTTTCTTTTCGCTATTCGAGTAACAATGTCCAAGAG
>NZ_JBALOS010000324.1:0-3419 GCF_036962765.1 Neobacillus drentensis | reverse complement strand
ACCACTTTCTATGCTTAACATTACTTTTTCTCCATCCATATCACTAACTATATTTCCTTCGGTTTGTACAACCTTAGAATTCAATGAAATTTTTTGAGTACTAATCATACTATTTCCTCCTCTTTAATGGTTGATAAAACAAGTGAAACTAAGCTATGTGCTGTAAAACCTGAATGTGGCCGCATTAATTGATACATTTCTATTCGATTTAAGATTTTAACAGATTCTTTAAAGTGCCATTCTTGGATTCCCAAGCGAGGAATTAAAAAGTTCCGATATGTATGCTGATAAATTGTTTGAAAGCGCCCTAATCCCTCTATTCTCCTAATTTCAACATGATTACTTTCCGTTTTAACTAATTCATAAACTCCTGCAAGAGGTAGACTTTCACTTGAATAATCAGAATGTACCGGAATAGCATATTTTGTTTCTCTATCAAACAATGGACGGTAACCCGATGAACTTATTCCAAATTCATTTAAACTTTCTTGCCACAATTTCTGATGCGGATAGGATGGTTCAACATATGGAATATTGTCTTTTGATAAATAAACTGGAATTACATCATCACTTAAAAGTTGATACCCTTCCTTTATTAACGCTGCTGCAAGTGTAGATTTACCAGCACCTGAATCGCCTATAAAAGCGTACGCCTTCCCATTAATCGCTACTGCACTCCCATGTAATGGTAGTAATTTTCTCTGAATCAATATTGCCCCCATACAAGTGCCGAGGATGTAAAGACGGATTTTATCCTCTTCAACTCCTATCATTGGTGAAACAGAAATCTTTTTACCTTCTTGTATAGAAAATATAGCTGTATTTGGTACTTCAAACATTACTTTATTTTCTTTTACTACAAATCTTTTCTGTGCTATCGTATCTATTTCGGACCACTGTTTACTTAAATCATCAATTTCTATAACTATATCTACCTTATGAATACTTTCACTTATTCTAGTTAATTCAGGCAGGGAAATTTCACTTAAAATGTTTAGCCCAAAACCCTTATACATTAAGGTATTTAGTGTTGTAATCATATTTTCCACTCCAAATGTTGACAAATTAGATTTTTAAAAGCCCTTATACAGTTTTTATTGTATAAGGGCAATTAAAATCCAAACCTTTTAATTTCAGAAATCAGCTATATTTTACCGGATCATCTGGATCAGGCTGAACTGAATCCGGATACTTATGTCCTGGACCAGCCATAGTCATGTTAACATTAAGTACTTCTAAAACAGGTTTATTCCATTCTCTTTTCATATTGTCACCTCCTTTCAAGCAAACTTTTTAATAAATCTGTAAAATATTAAACCTCGGATTAATATCTTAAATTCCTCATCATATACAAATTGTGGTAAGGGCACCTCTCTAAATTTAGAAATAATATTCTTTATTAATTCTATATTTAAAAACTCAGACACATCAGAATCATTAATGAGTTGTTCTACTTCCCATATAAATGTATTCCAGTGAGGTGCCATTCGGAGAATTCCATCTGCCCCTTGAGCGCCTCTTGTCCGTTGGTTCAATCTGACATTGTCAGGAAGTAGGTTTTTAGTTGCCCTTCTAATTAAAGCCCTATCTAAACCATTTTGCACAAATTGATCCTCAGGGAGAGATAAGCAAAATTGTGCTACACGGAGATCATTTGTCGGGTCACGATCCCACACTTTGTATGGAAGGGAAAACTTTGAACCGTAAGTTCCAGTTATATTCCAATAGTAGAGCTTTTCGAATTGCATTTTCCTTACCTCATACCAACTTTTAGACATATTACCTGTAATATCAATTTCGTGTTCTTGAAGCTTTTCGAAAATGTTCATTTCACTTGCAAACTCAGGGTTAATCAGCATCGGGAAATTACTCTGATGTCCCGATTCAAATAGCTTACTAATATGAGGGAATATCTTTTTAGCAACCACGGATAAAACTCTAGATTTCTTGACTCCTAAGTTCTTACTATATAAATGTATTTCACGAAAACCACGGAAGAAATTCAACTTTTTTAAGAGCATAACTTGATACTCCAAAGCTGGCCCCCAAGAAACGGTCCAGTTACCTCTTTGGCCATTTAACATTACTCCTATTCCATCTAAATTTGCTCTTTCATATATTCCCCTGAGCCAATAACTATTCTCAAAGAATTTATAAGGTGTTTCTAGTGTTTCAAGCCAATCATCAATAACAGAATAGGAGCTTTCCCCCTCAAAATTTAAATACGTATCCTTAATATTTCCAACATAATCAACGGTTGATTTAATAAAGGGCCTTTCGTTGGCAACCCTACTATTAGGAGTCCAATCTTCAAAACTTTGTATTGGTACATAACTATAAGTATGTAATTGCTTATCACTTTTCCGTAATTCCATTGCTGCAATACTTGCAACAGAACCCGAATCCAATCCTCCACTTAGATGGGATCCTACATTAAGGTGAGTCCGTAATCGTGCATTTATTGCCGCATTAAAAACTTCTTTAAACGCCTCTTCATATTCTAAATTTGTTTTTAGTATTAATTTTCCATCTTCCGGTAATCTACAATATCTTGAGAGAGATACTTTCCCCCCTTCATATTTAATAATATTTGAAGGTGGAATTTGTTGTATATTAAGATAAACTGTTGAAGATGTTTCAAGAGAATCAACCATCCCAGGATTAGCCAAAAATTCGGCAATCCATTGTTTATTAAGACTTTTCTCTACATACGGCAAGGCAAACAATGGACGGATTATTGTACAAAATGCTATGCCTTGGCGATTATGATGAAAATAAAGAGTCCTATTCCCAGAAAAGTCTCTAGCACCAAATATTGTATTTTTTTTCTCGTCCCATATTATAAATGCAAAATCTCCTACTAAATATTTTGGAGTATCATCGCCCCATTGAAAGTATGAGAGTAGTATTAGTTCACTATCAGTTATTTGATTTCTTCTACCTTTTTCCACTTGTAACTTTTCAAACAATTCCTCACGATTATCAATAATCGCGTCAGCTGTAATTGCTAACTTCCTTTCGCGATCATAATAAGGAAGTTTTTCACCTATAGACTCCGGCGTGATCCACTGTGAATGGCAGCCAAGGAAAACTTTGTCATTACGCCAAGTTTGAATATCATCCGCCGGATATTTTTCTAATTCTTTCATCATCCGGTTCCCTTGCTCTAGATTGATTGGTTCATCGTTTAAATGATATATTCCGGCTATAGCGCTCATCTTTTCCTCCTGCCAGGCAATCAAAATTTGCAATAATTTTTTTACTTTTTAAAAGTTCACTAAAAAGAACAAACAGTCCATAGTAAACCACCAGAAGTCTAGTCTAAACATATACTCCTGATATATAGTTCAATTTAATTAATAAGCATCTATTAAAACTATTTATCTTATGACTTATTACCTATTCATTAATCTGTGAAG
>NZ_JBALOS010000323.1:6814-8512 GCF_036962765.1 Neobacillus drentensis | reverse complement strand
GTTAATTACTTAAGATTCTAAAAATTCAATATTTTGTTTCGAAAGATCTTTAAGTAATAAAAAAGTGATAATGAATCATATTGAGAGGGGAATTTACTAATGAAATCAATTCATACTGAAAAGATTAACCACCCAAGCGCTTGGAAAGGCAGTGAAATCAAAAATGATGATTCATGGATTTATCGTTTGACGTTAGAGGATATTCAAGAGATTGATGGTGCTTTAAGAAACGTTCAAATGAAAGGGCTTTCATTAACTGACACAAATTGTGAGTTTACACCTGAAGATTTCCCGTTACCGAATTTTTCAGCGACAATCGAAAAATTTGCTTATGAAATAGAAGGTGGAAGAGGATTTTTGCTTATTAAAGGTCTTCCAGTTGATCAATATTCAGAAGAAGAGTCTAGCATTATCTATTATGGTTTAGGTCTACATATGGGAACACCTATTACACAAAATTCTGAAGGGCATTTATTAGGACATGTAAAAAGCCAAGGTTTAAATATTGATAATGCAAATGTTAGAGGATACCAAACAAATTCTCATTTACCATTTCATACAGACTTAAGTGATGTAGTTGGATTACTTTGTTTAAATAAGGCAAAATCAGGCGGACATAGTACAATTGTGAGTTCAATGGCTGTCTACAATGAAATGCTAGAAAAACACCCAGAATATTTAGGCATTTTATGTAATGATTTTTATTTAGATAAACGTGGTGAGGAAAACCCTGGTGAGTCACCTGTTCATACAGCTCCGATTTTTAGTGGCCATGAAGGATTTGTTAGCTCTTTATATGTTCGTGGTTATATTGAAAGCGCGCAATTAAAAACAAACAAGCTTTTATCAAAAATTGAAATAGAGGCAATGGATATTTTAGATTCAATTTTAGTGCGAGAAGATATGAGACTAGATATGGATCTTGAGCCTGGTGATATTCAATTAATTAACAACTTTACTATTCTTCATTCACGTACAGAGTATGTAGATTATGCAGAACCTAAGCATTGGAGACATTTATTGAGATTATGGATAAATTTACCGAATGCAAGACCAATTTCTCCTTCAATTGAGTTTATAAGAGAAGGGTTTAAACCAAGAATAAATGCATAAAAAGCTTTTTTAAAAAACATAGGAACGTTTTGAAAACGTTCCTGTTCTATTGGATTGAAAGTATTGAATTAGTCTGTAAGTAAAATTATCTTCTTAACTCAAAGGAGTTGATCTGTTATGAGCAAAAGAAAAAATAATGAACTACTAAACCAGACGAATATGAAAACATCTAGATATGCTTGGGTTATGATGTTATTTCTATTCTTTTTAGCATTTATAAATAATTTAGATAAAGCTGTAATAGGGATTGCATCAGTACCAATTATGAAAGAGTTACACTTAAATCCAACTGAGTGGGGGCTTGTAGGAAGCTCTTTCTATTGGCTATTTGCAATATCAGCGATTGTAGTTGGTGGTATGGCTGATACTCGCAGCTCTAAAAAGTTAATAATCTGGTTATGTATTATTTGGGCTTCTGTACAATTTTTAACATTAGTCATTATTGGACTACCTTCTTTAATATTTACAAGAATTGTATTAGGAGCCGGTGAAGGTCCTGCAATTGCTGTTGCAGCCGTGGTTATTGGAAAATGGTTACCAAAAGAGAAATATGCAATTGGTTTTGCATTTATCTTTCTAGGAACG
>NZ_JBALOS010000323.1:0-6781 GCF_036962765.1 Neobacillus drentensis | reverse complement strand
TTAATGAGTACTTATGGTTGGAGAAGTGCATTTTTGACAACGGGAATACTAGGTTTAGTACTTCTTGTATTTTGGATCATATTTGCTAAAGAAAGTCCAAAAGAATTAGGACTCCCATCTCCTTCTCAATCTGAAACGCAGTCACAAAATACGACATCTATTGGTTGGCGTCAATTTTTCAAAATTATAGCTACTAAGAATTTTATCCTTATTATATTAACTGGTATGGCATCATATTGGTTATTAGCTTTAAATTTAATTTGGTTTCCTAACTTTTATGAAAATGTAAAACATTTCGAGGGAAGTAGATTAAAATTAGCTGTTTCATTACCATTTCTTATCACAGCTGTTTTACAATTTATCATTGCTTCCCTTTCAGATCGATCTTATCACAAAACGAAAAACATACGAAAATCACGTATCGTTTATGTTGGAACTTTAATGTTTTTATCAGCAATTGGTTTATTTTTAGCTACAATTGTTAAATCAAGTTTATTATCAATGATCTTATTATCTGTTTCTCCAGGTTTATGTACAGTTTCTCTTGTTTTATTACCAGCTATTTTATTTGAGACTGTTTCTGATAAAAATATCGGAAAAGCTCAGGGGGTTTTTACTTCTTTGTCGACTATTGCTAGTATTATCGCACCTCTGGTTTTTGGGGCTATTATCCAAAAATCAACATCTCAGGCAGTTGGATTTAATCATGGGTTTCAAATAACCGCCTTGCTGATGCTTATCATTGGGATCTTATTTTGGATTGGTGTAAGACCTGAATCAAATAAAATTGTTGCCAATCAGTCTAGTAATAAAACTTTTTAAGAATTTACTAAAAAAGTAAAAAGATAAATGATAATGATGTTAAAGTAGTTTTGCTTATTTGACTTCGAATGAATTGTTTCCTAAAACAGAAAAAATTTGAAAGTAATGCTACGTTTTAAAAGAGAGAAAGGAGTAATAAATGTGAGTACCGCAAATACAACTTATGAATACAAAGCCATTCATTCCATATTTTTAAGTGGAGGACTGAAATGTGCTGGAACGCTTTACTTACCCATAGGCGTAAACAATCCTGCAGTCATTCTCCTAGCTCATGGATTTGCAGGTATACGAAATTTTAGATTAAATGCCTTTGCAGAAAGATTTGCAGAAGCTGGTGTAGCTGCCTTCTTTTTTGACTATAGAAATTTTGGGGATAGCGAAGGGGAGCCACGCCATTGGGTAGATCCGAAGCGACACCAAGAGGATTATTACGAGGCATTAAAGCATGTCAAATCAATGCCTGAGGTCGATGCCAATCGTGTCATTCTGTGGGGGAGCTCACTTTCAGGCGGACATGTTCTAACAATTGCGGGGAAACAACCTTCTATAGCTGCAGTAATTGCACAAGTTCCACATGTAAGTGGGATTCCAACTATGCTAGCTATGAAACCAAGCGATCTTCTAACAGCTATTGGAGCGGCTTTGCGTGACATTTTAGGAAATGCGTTCTTCAAAAGTCATTATTACAGTCCAGTAATCGGTAAACCAGGGAAATTTGCGGCTATGAACTCAGAAGGTAGCTGGGAAGGATTTTTGCAATTAGTACCCAAAGACTCCCAATGGGAAAATAAAGTACTAGCTAGGACATTTCTTAAAATTCCAATGTATAGTCCTTCTCACAGTGTTCATAGAATCCAAGTACCTTCATTAGTCATTGCAGGCAGTAAGGATACTGTAACACCAGCAGCTACTACGAAACGCGCGGCTACTAAAATCAAAGATGTAGAGTTTCACATGCTAGATAGCACTCATTTTGAGCCATATACAGGAGAGTGTTTTGAAGAGAATATATCAATTCAAATCGAATTCCTTAAACGTCATGGTTTCTGTCCACAAATGTAGCATTATTTTGAGTTTGTTCATGAATGATTTAAAAAGGAGAGGAATTATGAGTTACAATTTAAGTGGAAATTTAAAAAATAGTGCAGAAAAGTATCCTGATCGTTTTGTTTATACATTTTTAGATCGTAGTGTAACTTATCAAGAATTAGATGCAATGGTTGATAAAGTTGCCTCAGGATTATATGAGAATGGTATTGGAAAAGGAGATCGAGTAGCATTACTTCTAGGAAATTGTCCTGAATTTGTTATTGCATATTATGGAATTCTACGTACAGGTGCATCTGTCGTCCCAATTAATCCAATTTTTACTTCTCGTGAAATTGAATACATTCTATCGAATAGTAAAGCTAAGGTAGTTATTGCAAACCAAGGATTAAGTCCAATATTGTCATCATTAGAAAATAAACTAGAAGATTTACAAATGACTTTCTACACCGAATCTATTAATACTTTTTATAGCTGGGAACAATTACTACTACATAGTACGAAAAATGATTTTGTTTCACCTCCTATTGATGAGAATGATCTTGCGGTTGTTTTATATACTTCAGGTACAACCGGAAATCCAAAAGGAGCAATGCTTTCTCATCGAAATATGGCTTCGAATGCTGAATCATTTGGAGAATTTTTTGGATTTACTAAAGATGATCGAATTATTGCAACGTTACCAATGTTCCATGTATTTTGTATGACAGTATGTATTAATACTCCGATTAGAAGTGGAGCACACATTTTAATAACTCCTAAATTTGATCCTGCCGAAGTAGTTAAAACCATTGTAAGAGAAAAAGCAACCTTGTTTGCAGGTGTTCCTACAATGTATAGTTTTATGATGCAGTTACCGAATGCTACAGCGGATAATTTTTCATCTATTAGGGCATGTTTCTCAGGTGGTGCTTCATTACCAGTGGAACTACTTAATCGATTCCAAGAAAAATATAAAGTTGATATTTTAGAAGGATATGGCTTATCTGAAACTGCTCCTGTAACTGTATTTAGTCCTTTAAATGGTATTAGAAAACCTGGTTCAATTGGCGTAAATATACCAAATGTCACTAATAAAGTTGTAAATCCAAATGGTATAGAAGTACCGATTGGTGAAATTGGAGAATTAGTTGTTCAAGGACCGAATGTTATGCTAGGCTATTTAGAAATGCCAGAAGCAACAAAAGCTGCGTTTAAAGACGGTTGGTTTTATACAGGAGACTTAGCAAAAATGGATGAGGATGGCTATCTATATATAATTGACCGTATAAAGGATTTAATCATCGTGGGTGGTTATAATGTTTATCCAAGAGAAGTAGAAGAGGTATTGTATCAACATCCAGAAATTGTAGAAGCAGCTGTAATCGGAATTCCTGATAGTAATTATGGAGAAATTGTAAAGGCATTTGTCGTTTGCAACAATCAAAATGTGTCAGTAGAGGAGATTAAGTTATTTGCTAAAGAAAGATTAGCAAAGTACAAGAATCCAAGCGAAATTGAAATTTTAACTGAACTTCCAAAGAACAGTACTGGTAAAATTTTAAGAAGATCTTTACGCACTTCGGTTGAAAGTAAATAAATATTTTGCAAGAAATATTTTTCTGAATTTTCTATCTTTATTAGAATATCTTACTTTATCTTACAT
This sequence comes from Neobacillus drentensis, assembly GCF_036962765.1. Taxonomy (GTDB): domain Bacteria; phylum Bacillota; class Bacilli; order Bacillales; family Cytobacillaceae; genus Neobacillus; species Neobacillus drentensis_C. The sequence continues at coordinate 3,267 of NZ_JBALOS010000323.1, read as the reverse complement.
TTTGAAAATATCAAACCAAGTCTTAAGTTTGGTCAAAGCATAATTGTTGTTGGATTTTACAGACATTTTTATTGTAGGATTCGAAACCGTTTAAAAGCTTTTAAAGATTCTCTTTTTGAATTATTTCTAAAGAAACTATTAGAGTAGGGTATACAGGGAAACTATTGATGAAAAAGAAAAAGGTATTGTTTCATTGTTGTCATAAATGAAACAATATCTTTTTATGTTTTGTATATAAAACTAGTTTTCTTTATAAAAACAAATTATCTGAATATTATTGACTATTATTAAAATTCAATATAATATTATTAATAACGGTAACGTTGTTTTATATATAAAACAAGTGGTTTCTGCTATTTATGATTAAAGGGGAGTTGATGGTGTTTATTAGTGTGAGTGATATTATTTTTTTCGCAAATTATGAAAGCGTATTCGTGTAGAGAAAGAGCGCTAGATTCTTACTGAGAAACCAAAAGTATTTCTTTAATGAAGTCAAATTTAATTGGGGGAAAGGTTAATGTGGGTCATCACTCTCTATTCAAATTCAACTATAAAAATGTTTGAGTTTGACACAGCGGAAGAAGCAAAAGAAGCCTTCGAAAGCATTGAAGGCTGTAAGATTCTTTCCGAGATTGTTTATTTTAATGATTATGGTGTTAATTTAGTTGCTGTTTAAGATCTTTACCATGATAACCAAGTATAAAATGGGCTGAAGCCCAAAGTTATGTATCCTTATCACATAGCCCTATTTTCTCAATTTTCCTATAACCATAACATATTAAACAAGGGGAGAGACATTGTATGTCAACTTTACGTGAAGCAGCATTAAAGATGCACAAAGAAAATCGAGGAAAGCTTGGTGTTCACTCAAAAGTCGCAGTACGCAATGCAAACGATTTAAGTCTTGCTTATTCACCAGGCGTTGCAGAACCCTGCCTAGACATTCATGTGGATGAAAGCAAGGTATATGACTATACAATGAAGGGTAATCTTGTTGCTGTTGTTTCAAACGGAACAGCTGTACTCGGACTTGGAAATATTGGCCCAAAAGCTGCCCTGCCGGTTATGGAGGGAAAAGCATTGTTATTCAAATCATTTGCCGATGTAGATGCATTCCCTCTTTGCTTAGATACAACTGATTGTGACAAAATTATCGAGGTTGTCAAATTGCTTGAGCCTACATTTGGAGGGATTAACTTAGAAGACATTTCTGCACCTCAATGTTTTGAAATTGAAGATCGCTTACGAAAAGTCAGCAATATTCCCATTTTCCATGATGATCAACACGGTACTGCAATCGTAACAGCTGCCGGATTAATCAACGCTCTTAAATTGGCTGACAAGAAAATTGAAGATATTCGCGTAGTCGCAAACGGTGCGGGTGCCGCAGGAGTGGCGATTATTAAGCTGTTGCTTCATATGGGTGTTAAAGATGTTATTTTATGTGATACAAAAGGAATCATCTATAAAGGCCGTCCTGAGGGAATGAATTCATTTAAAGAAGATATGGCCCGTATTACTAATAAAGTACAACAACAAGGGTCATTAGCGGATGCACTGAAGGGAGCAGATGTGTTTGTCGGAGTATCAGCTGCAGGTACTGTCACGAAAGAGATGGTTCGTTCCATGAATCAAAATCCGATCATTTTTGCGATGGCCAATCCGGTACCGGAAATTATGCCGGAGGATGCAAAAGAAGCGGGAGCACTCGTAGTTGGGACGGGCCGCTCTGATTACCCGAATCAGGTGAATAATGTACTTGCATTCCCAGGCATCTTCCGCGGTGCTTTAGACGTTCACGCAAAAGAGATCAATGAAGAAATGAAATTGGCAGCCGTTTATGCCATTGCTGAATTGATTTCAGAGGAAGACCTCCATACTGAATATGTGATCCCCGATCCATTTGACCGGCGGGTTGCTGCCCATGTAGCAGCGGCAGTGGCTAAAGTTGCGATGGAAACGGGTGTCTCACGAAAAATTGTAAATGTAGAAGATATCAAAAAGCGTCTATTAACACTTGAAGAAGAAAAACTACCTGCTTTTGTATAAATCCAGGGCAACTATGTCTATCTAAAAATCCCCTTCCAGTAGACGTTAAAGATTTAACTTTGGTCGGTCTAATGGAAGGGGATTTATCGATTGTAATCTTACGATTTTTTTATTATATATCCAATACATATTTTCGAAAAACGCATTCTTTTAGGCGTGCCTTTTTTGCGTAGGGAGAGGAGCTGAATGAAGTTCAACTGCCTCTTTTTTAACCGTAAATACATAAGCGCCCAAACCCTTCAGGCAGACTTTGGAATAATCATAATGCGTATGCGGCTTTAGCTCTATATATCAAGGGCTGAGGCCTTTTTTTCGTTTTTGACTTTGACTAGTATACTTGTACATCCATTTTCCGATGATAAATTAATCCGTTCATTCATAGGCGGAAGATTTGAATGTTACTCAAATATAATTTATAATTTAATTAAGTAACATTGAAGGAGTAATGATTCGTTGGAAACAGTGGATGCACTTAGAGACTTAGAACAAATAAATATCATGAAAAATTACCTTAAAGAACATTCATATAGGGATTATTTATTGTTTGTTTTTGGAATAAATACAGGGCTTAAAATCTCTGAACTGTTATTGATTAAGGTAAAGGAACTTTTTAATAGTGATGGTGAAATGAAGGATTTTTATCATTACTCTGAAATGGAGAGTGAAAGGAGGAAGTCCATATATTTAAACAAAAAAGTGAAGGAAGCGGTAAAGTCTTACTTAGATCAGGTCAACATCGAACAACAAATTTATTTATTCCAATCTCGTAAGTTTAAACAACCGATTACACGACAACAGGCCTATCGAATCATCCATGAAGCAGCTGTTAAGGTAGGCATTGAAGGGAAGATTGGGACAAATTCATTAGCAAAAACCTTCGGATTTCATGCGTTTAAACAGGGTGTCTCGATTGCACTCTTACAAAAACACTTTAACCATTCAACACCATCGGAGACACTAAAATTTTTAGGAATAACAAAAGAAGAATTGATCACCACTCAGATCGATGTAAATTTATGAGTTCATAAAATCCTAAGGAGGAATGTTCAGAGCTACATATGATAAGTAAAGGGAAGAGAGGAATTATATATGACTACAAACAAAATACATAAACCTATTAAACTTAAATTAATCCTGCGCGGATTAATGGTCATTATTGGGGGATTAATTGCTGCCTATGGACTAGAAACGGTTCTAATTCCAAACAACGTATCTGAT
>NZ_JBALOS010000322.1:0-7790 GCF_036962765.1 Neobacillus drentensis | reverse complement strand
TCCCCCTAGACTCCACCAATATTTTTAAAATAATATTATGGCGGTGTAGCTCAGCTGGCTAGAGCGTACGGTTCATACCCGTAAGGTCGGGGGTTCGATCCCCTCCGCCGCTACCAAAATACGAATTTATATATTTTATTATGGAGGAATACCCAAGTTTGGCTGAAGGGATCGGTCTTGAAAACCGACAGGCGGGTAACACCGCGCGGGGGTTCGAATCCCTCTTCCTCCTTTTTGTTTTCTTTTCTTTATATGTGGAGGGGTAGCGAAGTGGCTAAACGCGGCGGACTGTAAATCCGCTCCCTCCGGGTTCGGCGGTTCGAATCCGTCCCCCTCCACCATTTAGGGGCATAGTTTAAAGGTAGAACTAAGGTCTCCAAAACCTTCAGTGTGGGTTCGATTCCTACTGCCCCTGTTAAATAATGCTCAACAAAAATTTCATAGCAAAAGCTATGGGATTTTTTTTATGCCGCTTTGGCTGAATTAGCAAACGCATACGATTCAAAATCGTGTTCCGTGAGGAGTATCGGTTCGACTCCGATCACCGGTATTTTTAATAGGAACGCTCAAAAACTCACAAATGTTGTTAGACCAACGTTTGTGAGTTTTTTTTGTATTTGTGAAAAAGACTGAAAAGGAAAACAGTTTTTTACTTCCTTCAAGAATGTGCCCCTTAAAGTACAAAAAGCAGGTGAGGTAATCGTCTATTAAAGAATGATATATAATAAGGATTATCAAAGAAAAATGACATTGAAAGGAGGGGGAAAAATGGATAAAGATGTGAAAAAACAAGTAGGCAAGGAAAAATCTAAAAGCAAAAGAAACATAGAACAAGATCTTGGTTGTAAAGTAGTTTCGCTTGTAGCTAATAAGAAGTGGCTTTCATTACCTAAAGAAACTCGAAATGAGTTAGAGAGAAATGTCTGGTGTGGAAATTGTTGTGATGCAATTCAAATTGAAAATTACACCATTAGTGAAACAAAGTTTGGCATTACTCTGGATGGGGAATGTAGTCGATGCGGGAATAGAGTTACAAGACTAATAGAGGATTAAGATCAATTTATTTTGTAGAAGGTGATAAAAATCGAAGCGATTGTGTTAGCTGCAGGATATTCCAGCCGAGCGAATGCATTTAAAATGACTTTGCCACTTGGGCAAATGAGCGTGTTGGAGCAATCGATATCTAAATTTGAAGGTTTATGCAGCAGAGTCATCGTCGTAGCTGGGTTTCAAGCGGAAATTATCCAAGCGGAAGTTGCAAAAATCTGCAATAAAAATGCCTTTTCATTTCAGATAAAGGTTGTTTATAATGAAAACTTTAACCAGGGAATGTTTTCTTCCATTCAAAAGGGATGTAACGAATTAAAAGCCCCAACCTTCTATATTACACCTGGAGATTGTCCGCTTGTAAAAAAAGAGACCGTTCAGCTAATAGCAGAACACAAAGGGAACGTAGTTATTCCCAGCTTTCATTATAAAGGTGGTCATCCCATCAAATTATCAAGTGAAGTGAAACAGAAAATTCTCGAAACCAATCCAGAAAGTAATTTGCGTGTGGTCCTTAACAGTTATGAAAAGCAGTATTTAAATGTAGACGATCCGGGAGTACTAATGGACGTGGATACACCGGAGGATTACCAAAAAGCAGTTAAGTATTTTCACGATTGTTATTCTGATTAATTTTATAAGTATTTATCAAGGCACAGGTTAACTCGATCGTCCTGTTTTAATGCAAACGGACAGATCGGTGGAGCTGTGTTTTTTAGTAGTGGATTATTTCCTACTATGTTGATTGAAGCGGAAATGAACAAACAAATTAAATGAAAATACTTAGTCAAAAATTCTTACATAAATAGGTAATGTATCCTGAAATAAATATATAATTAAAAACAACGAAATTATTGAATGAAATTAATCATAAAAAATCATTCTCATTTATAAAATCGAAGGAAGAGGTTTCTATTTAACTTTAAAAAAGAGTCGAAGGGTGTTGTTGGAATGAATCTTAAAGACATAAGCACCTCAGTGCCCAAAAAGGACCATAGTGGTAAAGTATCTGGCCAATTGGCCTATATTAGTGACGTAAAATTGGAAAATATGGTTTATGGTGTTTTGTATCGATCGCCAATTGCTTATGGAAAAGTCATTTCTATTCAAATACCAAACCTTCCGGAAGGGTATGAAGCGGTTGGTGCAGAGCATATCCCCGGCCCCAATTATGTCAAAATCATCAAAGAAGATCAGCCTATTTTTGCTAATGAATGGGTCAATTATATTGGCGAGCCGATCCTCATGCTTGTCGGAAAAGACCTGAATATCCTGTACAGTTTATTAAATGAAGTGAAGGTTGAATTAGAAGAACATCAGGCTATTTATACATTGGATGAAGCGATCACACAAAAATCTGCAGCCGGGGTTACTATGGCAAACTATGAGTTTGGGGAAAGCTTAGATGTCATTTCAGCAATCGAGCAGAGTGCCCACAAAATAATCGAGGAAGAATATGATACGGGTTATCAGGAGCATGTCTACCTTGAGCCACAAGGAATGCTTGCCATTTATAAGGATGATGAAATTGAAGTCCAGGGATCGATGCAATGTCTTTATTATATAAAAAATGCCTTGCTAAGCGCATTAGCCTGTGGTGACGATGAAGTCAGAGTGGTTCAAAGCCCTACTGGCGGAGGATTTGGCGGCAAAGAAGACTTTCCTTCGATGATGGCTTGTCACGTTGCCGTTGCAGCAAGAGCAGTCAAAAAATCGGTGATGCTAGTGTTCGACCGTTCTGAGGATATGGTGGTTACGACGAAAAGACATCCGGCCAAACTCAACTATCGAACGGCCCTAGATCAAGAAGGAAACATTTTGAGCCTGTGTGTGGACATCTATCTCGATGGCGGAGCGAATGTGGGTTTGAGTTCTGTCGTGCTGCAGCGCGCATTAATAAACAGCGCCGGTGTTTATAAAATTCCGCATTTTCATGCAAAAGGCTATGTCTTAAAGACCAATACCGTTCCGAATGGTGCCTTCAGAGGCTTTGGTGCTCCACAAAGCTTTGCCGGAATCGAAAGTCATATGGGCCATCTTAGTAAACTGGCAAACATCGAACCGCTTGCTTATAAACGAAAATACCTCGTCAAACAAGGAGACCCCACCATCACCAAAGGTATATTCCGCGATCCAATATTAGTAGAAGAAATGATTGAGGACCTTCTCAATTCGTCAGAATACAAAAAGAAAAAACAGGAGTTTCAGCGTTTCAATCAACAAAGTCAGCGCTATAAAAAAGGCATTGGAACTTCCTTGTTCCTCCACGGCTGTGGATTTACAGGCAGTGGCGAAAGAGATCATATTAAAGCAACAGTTAAGCTGGTTAAATCAAAGGACGACCAGGTCTCACTAAAAATCTCAAATTCTGATATGGGACAAGGCATTTTGACCACCCTAAGTAAAATTGTCGCCAAAGAACTAGACCTCCCGTACGAAGAAATTTTGTACCCTTATCCCGATACAAAAGAGGTTCCCGACTCCGGTCCGACAGTAGCTTCCAGGACGACGATGATTGTCGGAAAATTGCTTGAACGTGCCGCCAAAAAACTGAAGGACCAGTGGCAAACAGGGGTGGAACAGGAAGTAGTGGAGCACTATGTTCACCGTGAAATGATTCCTTGGGACGAGAAAACCTTCAATGGAGACGCCTACCCGGCTTATTCATGGGGCGTTAATTTCGTTGAAGTAGAAGTTGATACGTTAACAGGAAATGTAAAGTTAGAAAAAGTGTACGGCAATTATGAAGTGGGAAAGGTCATCGATGAACGGATTATGAAAGGACAAATTGACGGTGGATTAGCTCAAGGATTAGCGTATGGTTATCTAGAAAAGATGACGTCAAAGCAAGGCAGGATCCAACAAAAAAGCATATCGGATTATGGACCGCCGACTTCATTGGACGTTGTTCCAATCGAAAGCAAGGTCTTTGATAACCCCTATGCGGATGGTCCATATGGGGCGAAGGGCGCAGGTGAATTGACGTTAATCGGCGGCGCTCCAGCAGTCCAAGCGGCGATCGAGGATGCACTGCAAACTTCTTTTCGGCAAATTCCGATCACACCGGAAGTCATTATTGAAGGTCTTTGGGTGAAAGAAGGTGAAGAAGGTTGATAAAATTCACACTGAATGGGAGAACGGTAGAAACTGACGCCCCTGCCACAGTAAGATTGCTAGATTTAATAAGAGATAAGTTTGAGTTGATCGGGACGAAGGAAGGCTGCGGTGAAGGGGAGTGCGGAGCTTGCAGTGTTTTTGTGAATAATCTCCTGCAAAACAGCTGCCTTATCCCCATTGGCTCGATTGAGGGAGCCGATGTTCAAACGATAGAAGGAATCATGGAAACGGAACAATTTAAGATATTAGATGAGAGCTATTCCATAGCCGGAGGGGTGCAATGTGGTTACTGCATTCCTGGGATGGTCATGGCAAGTGCCGATTTATTATCCAAAAACCCTCATCCTTCGGAAGAAGAAATCCGTGAAGGTATTTCCGGAAATCTGTGCCGATGTACTGGCTACAATATGATTGTTGATGCGATTAACCTGGCAGCGAAAAAAGGGGACGGCTTATGGCAGAAAAAATAACTGCGTATCGCTTCGATCATTTAGACGAAACTTTGAGCCAATTGAACAAAGAAGACTGTGCAATCATTGCCGGTGGCACCGATGTCATGGTCCTTCACAAAAGTCGAAGGGGAGTGCCTCCGAAAATTCCTAAACCGATTATTTTTATTGATCATCTTTCTGAACTAAAGCGGGTGTATCAAAATCATAAGGATCTCCACATCGGTGCTTGCTGTACCTATAGCGAATTAATTGAAGACCAGTTAATTCCAATACCATTAAAGAACGCCATTAAAACTATTGCGGCTCCGGCAATTAGAAACAGAGGGACATTGGGAGGTAATATTTGCAACGCTTCTCCGGCTGGTGACACCCTGCCATTGTTATATGTATACAACGCAAAACTTTTGCTGCGCTCCGTTAATGGTGATCGTGTAGTAGCTATTAGCGATTTTATCCAAGGTCCACGAAGGGTGCAACGTTATCATAATGAAATTTTGGCAGAGATCATATTGCCGTCCATATTAGAAGAAGATTCTCATGTCGTTTTTGAGAAAGTCGGCAACCGTAATGCTGATGCAATTGCCAAAGTAGGGTTTGCAGGATATATCCGGATAAATGGTGCACGAATCGATGATGTTCGTTTTGCATTCGGGGCGGTCGGACCTACTATGGTTCGTTCTATTGATATTGAAAAGAAGTTGCTTGGGCATACCATACCATTAGCAGATGCAGACATCGCTCAGGTTGTGGCAGCCTTTGATAAGATCATTAAACCAATCGACGATCAGCGCTCCACTGCTTTATATAGAAAAACAGTCGCCTTAAATCTTTTACGTTATTTTCTGAGCATGAAGCAATATCAACCGAATTAATGGTTAAAAAAAGGGGGGGAGCTGTTCATGCTATTGATGGAAAAAGTGGCCATGCTGACGCGTCAAAACGAAACCTTTGCTTTAGCCATGATAATTGAATCAAAGGGCTCGACTCCCAGGCATGTTGGAAAAATGATTGTATACCGTGATGGTACGATTGAAGGTACTGTCGGAGGAGGCTTGGCTGAACACTATATTATCGAAGACAGTGTAAAGGCAATTCAAAATGGCCAATCGAAAATCGTTGAATACAAATTGAATAAACATGCAAAAGACGGAATTCAAATGAATTGTGGCGGAACGTTACGGGTGTTTATTGAAGTCTATACAAGCAGGCCTGAACTCGTTTTGGCTGGAGCCGGTCATTTAGGCTATGCGTTGGCAAAGCTTGCTGATTCCCTTGAATATTCCTATTGCATTGTCGATGATCGGGTTGGTTATTGTACGAAGGAACGCTTTCCTAATGCGACTAACCTTTTTGTGAACGAGGATATTGGAAAGGCCATACTCGCAGCCAACCTAAATGAAAAGTCATATGTGGTCATTGTTACAAAAGATCGTGATGATATTGTTTTAAAAACAGCACTGCAATTTCCAATAGCATATGTTGGGATGGTTGCCAGCAAGCGCAAAGTCATCACCATATTTGAAAAATTAAAAAGTGAAGGTGTCCCACAAGAACAGCTGGAGAAGGTCCATTCTCCCATCGGATTGGAAATTGGCTCGGAAACAACAGAAGAAATTGCCATCAGTATTATCGGTGAAATTATCAAAGTAAGCAAGGAAAACAAGCCTTTGAAAGTGAGACAATTAAATAGATAACTAGAAAAGAAGAAACGGTGGGGTAGGTTCTTTTTTGTCATTCGACCCAGAAGACTGGTATCAAACAAAAGATAAAAACCCTTGTAGGTTAATGCTTTGTATAAATCAAAGCATTGGCCTTTTTTGTTTTTATCATAATCAAAAATAATAGAAAAGTTACTAACAGAGCCTTTATTAAAAATAGTTTTATATTTTGTCAAAAAAAATTAAAACTTATTGTTTCGATTTTTGTCTCAATGTAATATACTATATACAAATAAGTATAACACATTTATAATAAACTCAATGAATATATCATATTTAATGTGATTAAGGTGGTGGTAATGATTAAGTTATCTAAACGCCAGGATGAAATCCTCGAGATTGTTAAGCAAAACGGACCAATAACAGGAAAAGAAATCGCTGAGAAACTTTCTTTAACAAGGGCCGCACTAAGACCCGACCTCGCTATTTTAACGATGTCAGGGAACTTAGATGCAAGGCCAAGAGTGGGTTACTTTTTTAATGAAAGCTATGAAACAAAGGAACAGGCGAAGAAATTCATTCATCAAAAAGTATCAGATTATAAGGCCCATCCGATTGTCGTTGAAAAATCCACATCTGTCTATGATGCGATTGTCCAGCTTTTCTTAGAGGATGTGGGGACACTTTATGCGGTGGATCCTAAAGGGCATCTAGCTGGGGTGGTATCTCGGAAGGATTTGCTCAGAGCATCACTAGGAAATCAAAACCTTAATGAATTACCAGTTAGTGTCATTATGACGAGAATGCCAAATATTATAACGATTAACCCAGAAGAAACCTTGCTCGAAGCAGCCAAAAAGATGATTCATAATCATATTGACTCCTTACCAGTTGTGAAGGAAGTAGAAGAGGATACAAGTACATATTTGCTAGTAGGCCGCATCACCAAAACAACGATCACGCGGGCATATTTAGAAATCATGGAGAACAAATCAAACTAAGGAGAGTGGCTGCCATTTTGGTACAGAAAGAAGTTGTCTATGTTGTATCGGACTCAGTTGGAGAAACAGCTGAGTTTGTGGTAAAAGCAGTGGCAACACAATTTAATGGCGGGCAGGTTGAGATTCGTCGTAATTCCTATGTGGATGACTTTGAAGATATTGAAGATATCATTTTATTGGCGAAAAAAGGGCCTGCTATTATTGCCTATACAATTGTAGTCCCATCATTAAAAAACTATTTAGATCACCGGGCAGAAGAAGAGGGTATCTTAGCTGTAGATCTCTTAAGCCCATTGATGAATGCATTCGAAACGAGCTTTCATAAACAGCCACACCACCGCCCAGGCTTAATGAGAAAATTGGATGAAGAATATTTTCGTAAAATTGAAGCCATCGAATTTGCCGTAAAATACGATGATGGCCGTGACCCGAGAGGCATTACTAAAGCAGATATTGTTTTAGTTGGAGTCTCCCGTACATCAAAGACACCTTTATCTATGTACTTAGCACATAAA
>NZ_JBALOS010000321.1:0-3644 GCF_036962765.1 Neobacillus drentensis | reverse complement strand
AAAAAGAAAAGATTATTTTTCCTGATCGAAATGAGAACGGAGAAAGAATATATGATGAGACGCATCTTACATGGATGAAATTTGTGATGAAATTAAAGCAGACACAAATGCCGATTGCACAAATAAGAGAATATATCGATTTAGTAAGACAAGGAGAAACTACAACTCAAGCAAGGATTAAACTTCTTGAGAAGAACATAGAAGTTCCATTCTAAATCAGATAAATAACTTATTATCCACAGAGAAGATGCTTGATAAAAAAATTATTGGTTATAGAGACTACATTAAAACACACAAAGCCATCCCGACCAACAGTCCTAAATGAATTATAAGGAGTGCCCTCATAAATAAATAAAGAGAGTGTCCTTCTAGCGGGCACCCAGAGATAAGGTTTATGTTGTAATCTTATTGTGCTCTGCTACAATACGTTTCCAAGTTGCTGGACCAATAATCCCATCAGCGGACAAACCAAATTGTTTTTGAAAGGCGATCACAGCTTTATTGGTTCTTTTACCAAAAATACCATCGGCTGCAAGCTTAGGAATTGCTGAATAAACCTTTGAAATGTCATTTAGATATTGCTGTATTAACAAAACACTCTCACCCTTAGAGCCTACACGGAGAAGCATTCCAGGATAAGGTGGATCCGTTTCAGGTGGCGGTTCAGTTGGTGGAACAATCCCGGGAAGGGGTTTAGGGATTTCCACATTCCCTTCAATCCCTTTATAAACCCTATAAAGCATATCCCAAGTCGCACGACCAACAACTCCATCAGGCGGCAAATTAAATGTTTTCTGAAACTCCATAACTGATTTTTTTGTTGTAGCTCGAAACATTGCATCTCGTATGACAGAAGGTACAGTGGGGTAAAACCATGAAATCGTATTAAGAATAAATTGCAATTGAGCGACAGGCGCACCTTTTGAACCTTCTATTAAAACGACAGTTGGCGGAACTTCTCCTATATCGATCCATTCTCCTTCACTTTCAAGTTCTCCACCGCTACATATAAATAAGATATTTTATACCATGTCTCTTTCCCGATTACCCCATCGGGCGTTAGTCCAAAAATACTTTGAAATGTTTTAACTGCTTCAGTCGTTTCGCTTCCGAACATTCCATTCGGATTAGCGATTTGTGGAATAAGCGGATAATTGACTCGTATTCTGTTTAAATACCTTTGCATGGTCTCAACACTAGGACCCTGATTTCCCTCCCTTAAAGCTGCACCGGGATAGGACTCTGCTACGCTAATCGTATTGTTCGTTTCTACTACCTCAATGTCATCAGGGTAATAATGATCAAGTATTTGAAAAGGATTCATACCTTGTTCTGCAAGGTCAACTGTACCCCACTGTGAAAGTCCCCCTGGGCATGTTGATGTTGTTCCATTACAGAACATTGTAAAAAACGGTTCTTTATGCCCCTGTCTCCGAACGTATTGGTTAAATATCTTGTCAACAATCACACTTATGTTTTCAAATACATCTCTTCCATCCACAAAAGCTTGGTCAACACTTGTAGAATTTGTTATATCAAAATCATAACCTCTCGACCTATACCATTCTGTGTACACTCTGTTTAGAGCAAAAGTGATTTGAGCGTATATGTTCGCTTCAAGAGAAGCTTGTGGCCAGGTTGGATAGATTCCGCTTGATGCTACGTTTTTGATATAATCAATAAATTTCACGCGAACATTTCTTGCCCATGAGTCAGGGTGGGCAAGATGTACCGTAATGTATTCAGGAATCGCTACATCACGAAGTACTTTAGGTTGTACTTTAGGCCCTTGTTGTTTCCGACCTACTTGAGTTTGAAGTCCGTGTGAGGGGATATTTACTTCCCTTACCAAATTGCTTTTTTCAAATGTCCTCGGTACAGGCGCCATACTCACTGGTAATGTGGATGTTACAGTGTCAAATACCTGGACACCACAAATTATATTTGTGATGAATTTTGCGTGACTAACCTCCACATCATATGTTGAATAATGTGGACCAGGATTGTTAGATCTTAACGTACTAGCTTTATCTGGAGCGTACAATGGTACCGCTTCAGTATTTCCACTCTCATCGGTTTTCAGTTGTTTAAGAGTTTTCCCACTGGAGTCTTTCATAACAATATTTGCACCGCTTACCGGTAAAGCACCATCTCCGGCACGCGCTGCTATTTTTAAATATCCTACCCCCATTATTAACCTCCAAATAGTGGATTTATATAATATTCGTCTTCATTATTCATTATATTTCACGAAGGATATTATATGAATCCGTGTTAAAAATGGAGGGAAAACTCTCTCGCTGGAAATTTGCCCGTTACATGCTTTATGTGATTCGCTCTTCTCCGTTTAAATACAGTCCTCCTTCTTCATACTAATAAAAAAAGGAGTGACTATGCCTGCATTAGGAACCGCTTGCGGCTTTCCGCCGATGCACCAAACAGTGGAAAGGTAATCACCAGTGGTATTAAAAACTGGGCAAGGCTAACTCCAAGATTCCCTAAACCGCCATTAATCCCAAGAGCTGACCCCTGTTTTGCCTTTGGAAAAAAAGGGCCCATTGCCGCCATAGAGGATGCGAAATTCCCACCACCAAGACCAGCGACCGTTGCCATCGTCATGTAGGGTGTATTAGGATTTTGCAAGGCAATCCCTAAACTGATTACTAGAACAAGTAGAATCAGGGTCGATAAAAACGTCCATGTTTTTCCTCCAGTATAGTCTTACTTGGGTGGGTGATTTTGCTCATAAGGAAGGTGTGGCACTTTTTTAGGAATATAGTTAATGACATCTGAAGAATATATCTCGATAGTTAACTTGTTCCCTACCGTTTTTGATTGAATTAGTATTGGTTGATTGTATTTATTTTTAAAAACAAAATCTGGTCCATTCCAACTAACAGTGGCATCCCGCCCAGGTGGAATGTATGTAACCTTTCTGCTGTGTGAGAAGCGCTGAGTAACTTTTAATCCCGCATTATCTACTGCATTAAAAAGGGTAGATGATACCTGACAGATTCCACCGCCAATATCTTTTGCTAATTCACCTCTTAGGATCACTGGTGCAGGCATGTATCCTTTTCCTGCTGTTCTTTTTCCAACAACTTTATTAAAGGAAAATATTTCACCTGGAAAAAGAACAAAATTATTAATAGCTTCTGTTGCAAGATAAATATTATTGGTTCTTTCTTTGTTAGTTATATTGAAGGATGTTACATATTTTCCGATTTTTTCATTTTGAATATTTCCAAGTAATTCACTGTCAACTCTTGGATAAATTGCTAGTAAGGGGACCTCTATTTTAGGTGAACCATTGTTAAAATAATAAGAAAAGACTTTTTCTGTAAAGCTCTGACGATATAAACGGTAACCAACATGTTCAGGTATAATTTTTCCGGACTTATCTTTAATTGCATTTTTAGGCATTTTAGAAATATGTTTGTCAATTTGATCCATACATTTGTTTAACTTTTCTGTATTAATAATAGGTATTGCAGGTAAGTTCATCGATAAATCAGCACAATTAACAACCGATAAAGGGTGCCCGTTGTTAGTGATTAATAAACTGTCTGGCATATTCACTTGCTGAGATAAAAATAATAACCCAAGTAACCAAGTAAAATTCATTTCCACGATGCCTCCTTTCC
>NZ_JBALOS010000320.1:0-2771 GCF_036962765.1 Neobacillus drentensis | reverse complement strand
CTTATGATACGGTTCACCGAATCAAATATTAAGATAGTAAGTGACTTTAAATTGTTCTTTTGTTAATCACTTTTATTAAATCCCCAGATTGATAATCTTTTGGGCTAACAGTTTCTGTTATAATGCATAATGTTTTCCCTTGGATACTGTTCGAGAGACAATTACCTTATTTCATTTTTAAAAGTGCCATGGGCAGCCCAACTCCTCAAGCTGCCCCATGAATCCGTATCCATTATGTCTTATTTCTAGATTACTAAGTGCTAATCAGATAATAGTCTTATTGGTTTAAAAGATTAATAAACTCTTTCATGAACCCCGGAAGATCTGGCCATGCATGCCCCGAAACGAGATTACCTTGAACATGGAGAGGATTTGTTATATAGGTTGCTCCATCTGCTTCTACATCCGGCTTACAGGCGATATAGGCTGTCAATTCTCGACCTTCCAAGTATTGACGAACGGTTGTTAACACCTGACTTGCATGGCAAATGGCCCCCACAGGTTTATTTGCTTCAAAAAAATGCGCGACAATTCTTGGAACATGTTCATTTAAGCGAATGTATTCCGGAGCCCTACCTCCTGGAATAATGAGCCCATCGAATTCGTCCGGATTTACATCTTCAAAAGCTAACTGTGCTTCAATTAAGTATCCTTTGCTTTCCGTATAAGTATCCCATCCAATAAAGTCATGGACTACCGTTTGCAGCTTCTTCTTTGATGGTGCTGCTATTTGTACCTCGATGTCTTCTTCAAGGCAACGAAAATACGGATAATAAATTTCCAATGCCTCTACAGCATCTCCTGCTAGGATTAAAACTTTTTTTGACACTTTAAAACTCCCCCTGTTAAAAAATTAGGCTATTGCCTTTATTTATATATTCTTAATGCTTCTAATAATTCCCTTATACTCGAAAATAAATAGTATCATTAGCCTCATATCCAGCAAAGATCATACGCAATACCGCATTTGTAGCTTATCTTTTCATACACATCACGTTAGTAACGCTTCATCGCAGCCCATTGAACGGGCGATAAATAGCATCAAATCGTCACATGAAGACGACATGTGACCAAAAACTCTATTAAAAAACCCTTCGTACCAACCGGAACGAAGGGTTCTTGCAAATATATATAATTACCTTTTAATACACATCACGTTGATAACGTCCTTGCTTCTGCATATCTTTTAGATGTGCTTCTGCTTCATCGCGGCTCATCGCACCTTCTTTTTCAATTACATTAATAAGGGTTTCATGGACGTCTTTCGCCATATATTCCTTATCTCCGCACACGTTATAACAAAAAATTCCACTCTACAAATAAAAGTGGAATTCCTTTAGTAAATCATATCTGGGCACAATCTATAACCTCATTTAACACTTATGGTACGGTTCATCGTATAAAGTTTATCAGCGAAATTAGGAACATAGTTTATTTTGTAAGTACAAAGAGGAATAATTCGTGCATGATTTAGATTTAAAATATATATTTGAATCAGCCTATTTTTAGTTATGGTAGCAGCTGGAATTACTGCTATTTCCAAAATGACTAATTAAAAATATCCTAACACTAATTTCTCTAAAAAGTTTTCCGATTTACGACTGGCTCGAGCAACTTCCTAGCTTCCAAGTGGACGACTGAATAGATTTCCAGAAGAGGTACATTGTATTCAGTGGCAGCCTCTTTTATCTCTTCATACTCGGGTGTTATTTTGTAAATCTTATCACCTTCGTATCCAATTTTAACTGTCAAATTCCCATAAAGAGTTTCTATCTTTTCAAAACGACGTGACAGGATTCTCCTTGCGCATTCGGACTTACGAACACCAAAAGTACTGGTTTCTTTAAGTAGAAGCTCTTCCATCGCTATACTATCTTGTGGCTTTGTAAGAACCGTAATAAGTGAACCGGGTCTGCTTTTTTTCATTGTTACTGGAGTAAAATAAACATCTAGTGCCCCGTGCTTTAGAACCTTTTCCATAACATATCCCAACGTTTCCCCAGTTATATCATCTAACTGACACTCAAGTATGGTTATTGTCTCTCTTTGAGGTTCATCATTTGCCTGAAACAGAAGAACTCGTAATACATTCGGATGATTGAAATTCTTTTTTCCAGCCCCATAACCAATCCGCTCTATTGACATGGCAGGCATATGGCCATATTCATCAGCCAGTGCTTTTAGAAATCCGGCTCCTGTTGGGGTCGTTAACTCTCCCCTTACATGAAAATCTGCTAAAGGAACTCCTCTTAAAATTTCAGCAGTAGCCGGAGCAGGAATCGGATAAAGACCATGTGCCATCATGACTTTCCCAAATCCTGTTGGAACAGGCGAAGCAATGATCTTATCGATTCCTAGGTTCTCAAGGGCCAAACATACCCCGATTACATCTATAATCGAATCCATTGCCCCCACCTCATGAAAGTGGACATCTTTTGGATCCATGCCATGTATTTTACCCTCTGCCTCAGCAATCACTTGAAAAACAGCACTACTTCTTTTCTTAACCCGGCTAGGTAATTTGCTTTCATTTATCATATTTAAAATAGTCGAAGCTTTTCTGTGTGAATGATGATGATCATGGAAATGATCCTGTTCTTCATGGCCGTGGTGATGACCCTTATCTGAATGGCTGTTGTCCTCATGATGGTGATGGTGCTCACTATGGGAATGTCCATCGTCTTCATGATGGTGATGATGCTCACCATGGGAATGACTATGGTCTTCATGATGGTGATGATGATCGCCATGAGAATGACTATGGCCTTCAT
>NZ_JBALOS010000319.1:7510-12911 GCF_036962765.1 Neobacillus drentensis | reverse complement strand
GAATTTTTCACATGGTGCCTGACACCCTTTATCTTGTTTTCATCGTTTAAATTAAATTGGGTTGAAACGCTTTTACTTTATGGAGATGCCCGGTCAGTTCGCGGGTTGTTGTTTTACTATGTTTGCACTGGTTAGGAGTGCTTGAAGGTCTCGGAACAGCAAATAGCTTTTGGGGGATCCTTTTTTCCTTTTATGAAGTTTACCCTTGCTTCAATAACTCTCTCAACTCTTCTGTCATCCTTCTTTTCAACTTTCGGGCAGTCTCCCACAAATAAAAATAGACCTCCACCTATTCCTTATATAGAGATAGGTAAAGGTCCATTATCTAATTTAGCGCAAACTGGGCAAATTTTTCTGAAAAAGTCGCTTCTTGTTTCATCTGCATTTCTTGTTGCTCCTTGATCTCCGACTTTCTATTTGTTTCAAATCTTTTCAATTTTTGTGCGGAGGTGTTATTTTCTCTTAATGCTTGGGTTATGAGAGGCGCAAGGACATGCGCGTCTTTCATTCCACAATTTATCCCGATTGCCCCAGTTGGAGTCATTGTATGTGCAGCATCACCGATGATGACTAATCCATCCTTGACCCAAGTTTCAGAACGTGAACTTTGGACCTTTAAAGGGACAAAGTCATTCCATGATTGAAGGTTCTCTTCGACAAGCTCTTTTAATTCTGGAAAGCTCTCGATTAAGGGTTTTAGAAATGGCTGCATTGCTTTTTTTCTTAATAAAGGAAAGGATCCTTCATCAATATTCCAGCCTATTTGAATGAATCCACCAGTTTGGGTAAACAAGGCTAACTGATGTCCATTGACAAGAACCATTCTTGTTGTTGGCTCCCAACCCGGAAGTGCAGGAACTTTGGCCCACAATACATCGTACCCATGCTTCATCTCAAGCGTTGGAATCTTCGCCAGTTTTCTCACTGTGGAATAACGTCCATCCGCCCCTACAACTACTGAACTTGCGATCATAATTTCTTGACCGTCCCTTATTGCTTTTACACCCGTATAGACCCCGCGATCATCCTGGATCAATTCCGATACCGTCGTGTTATAAAGGAGGCGATAATTTTCAAATTGCTTTGACTCTTGAATGATTGCACTTAGTAAATTCGCTTGCGGAACATGAATACCTACATGATCCTCTCCGAATGAAGGAGTAATGGTATTAACAAGATGGTTTCCTTCAAAAAATTGGATTTTTTCCATTTTCAGAAGCCCAAGTTTTTCAATCTTTTCAAACAATTGGTGTTCTTTTAAAATTGCTTCCGTTTCTGAAGTAATATGTTCCCCTCTAAATTTTCTATTAACTCCAGAAGATCGTTCGAGAACAATGGTTGATACACCATTTTTAGCCAATAGAAAACCTAATAATGTCCCTGCTGGTCCGCCACCCACAATAACAACATCTGTCTGCAGCATCATTATATTCACCTTCTGGTTAAATTTTTATTTCGAAAAAGCTATCATCAAAAGTTTTCTTATAAGAATAAAAGTTAATTATAGAATAACAAAGATTACATTTCTGGTCAATTAAAAAAGGTCAGTCCTAGATATTTCCAGGACTGACCTTTTATTCTGTAACCATTAATTTTTCCATCTCAATAATTCTTTTAAGATATTCAAATTCGTTGTTTTCGAGAATATCGATTTCATTATTTGTGGCGAGAAGAATTTGATTTCGACACTTCGATATTCTTTGAAGCATCGGATGGATTGTTAGGCTTGATAAATTTACAAAATCATATAAGTCAGATAAACAAACAGGAAGTTTATACCCTTTATTACTGCTGGCTATTAACAGCCCGCTATCCCGGAGCTTAGATACGATGTTCGATCTAAAGTAATGATGATTGATTTTGTTCATCCGGATGGCGTTTAGATTATCGAGAATTTCTTGTGTATATACATATTCATTTGGATTTTCTCGCAGATTAAATAACAGAAACTTGAGTAAGTCGATCCTGATTTTTTCATCCAGGTCTTCACTCTTTTTATTTTTTTCAAGGTATTGAAGGGTCAAATTCACCGATTGTTTAAAAATAACCTCATCAAACAGGGAGTCCTGATTCCTTGATATGTAATCATGTAGGTAGTTTTTGTAGTTTTGCGGCCATAAATTAATCGCAACAATTTTCTTTTTGATGATTTTATTAAAAAGCGGATAATGTTCAGAATCCTGGTTTTGATCATAACCTATCGCAATCGTCCCTGCGATTATATTCGCCAATTGTAGAAGGTTTTCTGATGTGCGATTGTTAAATCCAAAAGACGAATAATTAAATAAATCAGGAATACTTTTTTCGGTGATATAGGTCTTAAATTCAGTCATGAATTCCTTAGTTCCCTGCTGATTTAAAACAAGATCGAGTTGGTCAAACGTTCGTTTTAAATCATCATAAATCAATCGATTCATGTATTTTATAAACGTCTTTTCAAAAGTAATCCCGCTATCTTCTCTTATTTTTCTTTTGTCTATGACATAGGCATATATATTAAACGGTAACTCCTTCAGTTCATTTAATAGTTGAATTCTAAGATGAGGGTTGTCGATTCTGTCAGATTGCATTTCTTCGGTTTGAAAGTATTTTTGTCTAACCTTCTCAACTTCACGTTCTAGCCATTCTTTATTAGATTCTTTTGCTAGAATAGCAACGATAATAAAGTGGGTCGAGACATCATTATTTTCAAAATCAAAACTATAATCACCAGACTCTTCAAGAAACGCAAATTGGATATCGTTCATTCTCCCCACCTCACCCAAAAATTCTTACTTCCTTAATTCAACAAAATATGCTCTAAAACCTCCCAAAAGTTAATTTTTCCCTAAAAAAAATTGAATAATATGGTTAAAAGTGGTCTTGGGTTTAATAGGTGGGGGTAATTGGAAGATACAACTTTATAAAAAGATTAGGGATTACTATGATTGTGTGCTATACTCTGTATACCATTTGCTTTACGTTTTTCAAATACCCGCTCTACTCGACTGCCGAGTAGGGTTTTTTTATTGTTTTTATAGGCACAAAAAAAGACTCTACAAGAGAGTCTTTTTATCTATTGGTTCTTATTATGCTTTGCGAACGTTAGTAGCTTGGGGTCCACGTTGACCTTGTTCTACTTCAAATGTTACAGCTTGACCTTCGTCTAAAGATTTGAAACCTTCGCTTTGGATAGCTGAGAAGTGTACGAATACGTCGTCTCCTGCTTCGCGTTCGATGAATCCGAATCCTTTTTCTGCATTAAACCATTTCACTTTACCTTGTTCCATTTGTTGTTTCCTCCTCGTGTGCTTTGCACACATTGTGTTACTATCCTTGCTCAGATCTTCAAGACAGAAAGTTTAACACTTATTATCCTACCGACAAACAAAAATAATTCTTCCTTACTATAACAGAGACTCCCTAGTAATGCAAACCTTCTACGGAAAGACTCCCTTTTAAGGTGCAATTTTAATCCAAAACGATTTTCAATATGATCAACAAGATAAACCGCAAGTACACCGGTCTTTGCCGAATAACATCGAATAGGCAGAAGGAAATTCTTGATTCACTCGCTGGACTTCAAGTGCAAACTCCACTTCATTCTTAGGAACAGGCGATAAGGAATCAGCCTTTTTCTGGGTATCAATATGTGCGCCTGGTGGAACAAAACTACCTGGCTTAAGCGTCACTCCACCGGTAACAACGGCTCCAGAGGCGATGAAGCTCCCTTCTCCGATATGGGCATGATAAACAATTGTCTTAAACCCGACAAATGCTTTTTGATCAATCTGACAGGGACCATGGATCAGCGCCCCATGGGCACAGGAAACCTCGTCATCCATATAGATTGAGTATTTCTTTTGGTTAATCTCGATATGTTTGTTTTTTAAGCCGTGAAGGATTACACCATCTTGTAGATTACAGTTGCTTCCAATATAAAATGGCGTCCCTTCATCTGCACGAATACTGACAAAAGGACCGACAAAGGTATTTTTTCGAATCCTGACATCGCCGACGATATAGGTGAACGGACTTAAGAACGTCGTTTTATTAATTTTTGGAAAAATGGGGGTTGGATTTAGGGTAGTTATCGGGTTTGAACCTACATAGTAACTATAAATATTTAATGGACCATTTAGATGATTGGGATAATTCCACATAATACATTCCCCTCTTTCTCATAACTGGATTCATGATACATATACGTAGGTTTTCTAGAATAAGACCATTTTCCAGCGATAGAAATTGGCTCATCTGAAACTTTAGTTCACTTTTTCTCGTCTAAATTTAATAGAAGATCATGGGGAGGGGTACATACGTGTTAGAACAAACAGGAATGGTAAAAATCGACGTATATAGAGATATTTATTCACAATTGTATACAGGATTAAAGTGGAAAACGGATAAGCGATCACTAATGCTAATTGCAGCGTTGTATGTCACAAACGGAAAAGAATTTAACTTCAAGAGATTCATGGACCTTGCTGACTATATTAAAAGCGAAGTAGGCTTCTTTTCGCAATTAAAATCTGTGACACGATATACCACGGCTGCCACCCTCGATACGCTGACAGATGATCCTAAATCGAGCTTTAACCATTTTATCAAGCTCTATGAAAAACTTATTGAAAATGGCTTCAGCCGCCAGATTTATACCTATATAGCGGCTGGAACCCTTTTAAAAGTGGAGCAGACGCGAGTGGATGAAATCACAAAAAAGACATGCGTCATTTATAAAGGGATGAAGGAGCATCATTTCTTCCTTACCAACGCAGCTGATTACCCATTATCAGCCATCCTTGCCTTATCTACTTATGAACCAGCGGAGATCATTAACAAGGTGGAAGGCTATTACAATGCACTCAAAGATGAAGGATTTTCAATCGGAAATGATCTGCAATTTTTAAGCCACATCCTCGCATTAGATGCAAAACATCAACCAAATGAAAAAGCGATTCAATGCAGCCACATTCAGAAACTGCTGAAAGAAAACAATTTAAAAACAAAAAAAGCCTATTACCCTTATATTGGAATGTTGACCTATTTGGATAATGTAGATGCTGCGATCAAGAACTTATATGAAATAAATGAAAGTTTAAATGAAGATAAATTGTTTAAATGGAATAAAGACATCAATTTTATGATGAGCGTTTTGTTTTTAATGAGTCATTTGACTACATTGGGCGATGCGGCCAAAACAACCTTTAATACCACGATAGAAATTTTGATCCAGGCTCAACAGGCTGCAATGACGGCAAGTATTACAGCTGCCACTGTTGCATCAAGTAGTTCTGGTGGAGATTAATAAGGTATGCAAGTTAATATCGCTTTGTATTTTTCTTCATTGTGCTTATGAAGGACAAATCTCTTGTTCCTTCGGTAAGTTTTGTCCTTCACCCCGCTTATGATAGACAATTCT
>NZ_JBALOS010000319.1:0-7405 GCF_036962765.1 Neobacillus drentensis | reverse complement strand
TTCTCTTGCTCCTCAGGTAAGTTTTGTTCTTCAGAATGCTATGAGTTCAAAACAAAAGGCAGTGATCGCCAAATCACTGCCCTCTTAACGCTATTCTTTTGTTAACTTCACAGATGGATCGTCCTGTTTCGCCATTTCTTTTTCTAACTGCTCCACGCGCGCATCAAATGTGCTGTGGATAGAGGAATGGTTCACCCTTTGTTCTAATCGTTCTAGATAGTTCTCGATATCCTTAAACTTCGAGGAAAATTGTTCAGTCAATGAATTGGATTCTGAAACATGATTTATTTTTAGATTAGCCCGTGTTACATTTTCACGGCCCATTAATTCCATCCGGCGCAGATGCATATCCTTTAACTTCTGCTTCATTTCTTCATGCTTTCTTTCTAATTCATTGAGTTGATCTGTTACATTGGCAAGAGAAGTCTTCAAGCGCTCTGCTCGTTCTGCATATTGCTGATGCTCCGCTGCAGCAAATTGATAAAGTTCTGTTTCTCCAGCTTTTAAGGCAATCTCGGCTTGATGCTTTCGTTTTTCTGACCACTCGGTCGCTTGAAAACATTCTCTTGTAAATTCAGCTTTCAAGCTAGCTTGACGCTCAACCAGCCTGCCGACCTTTTCTGTCTCTTGCTCACACTCACGAAGATATTGATTGAGTAAGGCAATCGGATTTTGTTGTCCCTTGTGTTGCCTCGATTCATTTAAATCCGCGATAATTAGATCTTTAATTTTTGTTAATAAGTTTGCCATTGTTCCATTTCCCCTTTGAAATTATTATTTTTTTAATTCATTCCATTGTTTATCAAAATTTGCAAAAGGATCAGACTCCTTGTTCACAGGCGGCTTTTTGTTTTTATTCCACTGTTTATAAACTAAAAACAGGACATAAGCTGCACCTACACCAATTAGAGCTGGGATATGGTGAATCGTTGCTGAAAGAACTATTAAGCAGATGATTATTAACCCAATTTTCCAACCTATCGATTCAGTCTTCAAAAACTGTTTATAAATAAAGTAGAGAATCACTAGGCTTATAAGTAACCCGATCATTGGACCAATCGTTTTTAGTAATACAAATGCCGCAATACCGCCCGCTAATAGCAAACCAAATTTTTTCATGTTATGTTCCTCCTTCGTTTCACTATTTTGTCTTTATCTTAATTTCATCTTACCTTTTTTCAATTCTTTTCATAATTGCGCTTTAGCTTGATTTTCTACTAAGACCTAAGACGTAGATGCAATGGGGCTGTACCGCAAAGGATAATTGTAAAGAACAAAAAAGCTCACAATCTGTCTTGACCATCCAAGTGAGTGTGAGCTTCCATTCATTTTTGAAAAGATTTAGTACTATAGTATCGACTTTTAAAAAACAGAAAAGTCAAACTTCTCTTTCGGCATCTATCTGTTATAATTAAATTATTCCAATTCGTCCATATTATGGTGTAATACTAAAAAGCATTTGCAGTGATGTAAATCCTTTTTTATATAATCCATTTCAGGAGGTTATCTATGTATAAAATTAAGAATAAAGAAAAACTTTTCATTTACACAGGACCAGATGGTTCAGGAAGAAAAACAATTGCCAAAATGGTTGCGACTGCGTTTGATATGGAAACAGTTATCTCTTACACGACTCGTTCTCCTCGTCATTATGAAAAGAATGGGGAAGACTACCATTTTATTAACGAGGAAACATTCAAAAAGATGGAAGAGAAACAAGAATTTCTTGAATGCGTCGAAATCGATGGAATCCATTATGGCATTCGTGAAGAGGACATTGTTAAAGCATTCGAATCCCACAACCTCGTCTACCTCACATTAAATCCTGAAGGAACCGAGAAATTAAAACAAATGTATGGTGATCGTGTCATGCGCTTCTTCATCTATGCCGATCGCGATACGGTTATTGAGAGACAAAAGGATCGACAAGATAATGATCAAGACATTGCCCGCCACATGGCCCATTATGATGAAACCATGAACTATAAAAACAGCTGTGAACATGCCTTTGAAAATTATGATTCTCCGCAGATTTCCTTTCAAATTAGTGAAGTCATTGAAGATTTTCTTGAAAGAGGTTTCATAGTTACCGACTATTAAATAAAAATAGGTGTCAGGCACGCGATTGGTGCCTGACACCTTTTTTATAAAAGCTTACTGGCTTGTTAATTTTTCAAGTGTATTAAAAACTGCTTCATAATCTTCTTTCTTATCTGCTTTAAATGAGGTGTTTATGTAGGTTATCACGCCAGCTTTATCCACCACAAAGACTGAACGAATCGCCGTACCGCCTTTTTCGTTGAACACATAATAACTTTTTATCGTTTGTTTAAACCAATCTGATAATAAGGGATATGGCAGCGTTCCCATACTCGCGGCAAAGACTCTATGGGAGTGGATATGATCCACACTAATCCCAAGTACTTCTGCATCTAATTGCTCAAATCGTTTGTAATCCTCTTTCCAAGAGGAAATTTCCTTAATTCAGCCGGGCGTAAAGTCCATTCCATAAAAGGCAACGACTATATTTTTCTTCCCGCGATAATCAGACAAGGCAATTTTTTCCTTTGTCGTTGCCGTTAAAGAAAAGTCTGGAGCCAGGTCACCAACTTTCAAAGACTCTTCCAAAAAATCTCCCTCCTCTATTTATTATTATTATTATTATTGCTAGTTGGGTCCTGAATTTGTACATGCTGTGGCCGTTCTGGATAGGAACCCTTTCCTGCCTCGGGCCCGGTAAGATCATTTCTTTGGTCTAGAACTTTCCCAGTATATTCAATTGGATTATTCTTTGGCATTGTCTCACCTCCCCCCAAATCCCACATTAACAAAATAAACTATTTAGCTTTGCTTATTTGGAAATTTCAGTTTCTGTTCAGCTTCGCTCATATTTGGGTTGCTTCTGGGTTGACTTTTGTTTAATGCCCTCTTTAATTCGATAGTAGCATCATCGCCTGTATTGTTTTTTTTATCCATGTAGCTCCCTCCTTTTGGTTATATTATGAACCTAACTAAAAGGTTCATTCTTTCAACATCTGAGATAACGAAAAAGTTTAATAAAAAAGAACTCCAAAAACAAATTAACTTTGTTTCTCAGAGTTCACTGTTATTTAGATTATCTACTCCTGCAACTTAACGTTTACCTTCCTTTGGTGCTTCCCTTCGACTTCTGACGCACGGTCTTTTTTGATAAAAAAGGAAAGAACGAGACCGAGCAATGACAGGAAGGAAACTACCATGAAAGCAATATTGGCACCATACATATCCGGATAAGAAATCTCTGGTCGCTCCTGCGCGTTTTCTGCTGTTGTCGTCATGACTGTGACAAGTATGGCCGTACCAACAGAGGCAGCAATCATTTTCATCGTATTATCGACAGCAGCTCCGTGAGGTATTAATTGTTTTGGTAACTGGTTCAATGCAGATGTTGCGACCGGCATCATCACCATCGAAAAACCAAACATTCTGACCCCGTATAAGACCGTAATATAGGTCATCGTAGTAGAAGGACCTAAATTAGTAAATGCAAACGATGAAGCTGTCATAATAGTTAAACCAATCATCACTAACCATCTCGCGCCGATTTTATCAAAGACTCTCCCAATAATGGGTGCCATCAATCCACTTATTAGTGCACCAGGTAAAAGGGCAATGCCTGCCTCTACTGCCGTAAATTCCCTCATCCTCTGCATATATAGAGGAATGATCGTCTCCGCCCCTATAAGGCCCATAAAGCCGATCATACCAATGATTATTGCAAATGGGAAAATGGAATACTTAAAAACACCCAATTCAAGCATTGGATGTTTCAGTTTTAATTGCCTAGTAATAAACAGGGCAAGTGCCACTCCACCAATCCCCAAACTAAGCATCGTGGTGGTATTTGACCATCCATAATTTCCTGCACAAGTAAATCCGTACAGCAGACCGCCAAAACCTAGGGTCGATAAAATGATCGAAAAAACATCCATTTTTGGTTTTGATATCTCGGTTACATTTTTTAAAGCAATGAAAGCAACAAGAATATCGATAAGTGCAATTGGTAAAATGATAAAAAACAGTACTCTCCAAGAGTAATGTGATGTCACCCATCCCGACAAGGCTGGACCAATTGCTGGTGCAAAAGATATGACTAGACCGACCAACCCCATTGCAGCACCGCGTTTATTGATTGGAAAAATCATCAAAAATACTGTTGTCATTAGAGGAAGCATAATTCCTGCGCCGCAAGACTGGATGATCCTGCCTAATAGCAGTAACTCAAAATTAGAAGCAATCCCCCCTACAAGTGTACCCATAGCAAAAATACTCATTGCCGAGAGAAACAGCTGTCTTGTGGTAAACCGCTCTAATAGAAATGCACTAATTGGAATCATGATCCCATTTACCAACATAAAGACCGTTGTCAGCCATTGCGCGCTGTTGGAGGTGATGTGCATTTCTTCCATGATTGGAGGTATCGCTGTAATCATTAGTGTTTGATTTAGAATAGCAATAAACGTCCCTGCAAGCAAAAGAACAATAATGGTCGAATGCTTATTCCTTGATATCGCCATCAATCCATCCCCCATTCCCCTTCAATTTTCGTCATGATGGTGATTATCACCATGAGTCAAAGCTAAAAACGTACTTTTACAGATTACCTGATTTATCCATTAAGTGCTAATTAAATGCTTATCATTTTAGGTATGTACCTCTTATCCATCTGCTTGTCGAAAACAAAAAAGGAGTCCCTGCCCCCACTAAAGAGGAAAGAACTCCAACTATAGGCTAGTTAATTGACTCTCTTCGGACCTGACCAGTACATTTCTCTTAATCGAAATTTTTGCAATTTACCTGTAGCTGTTTTTGGTAAAGCCTCTACAAATTCAACTGATTTCGGTGCTTTAAAGTGTGCAAGTTGTGAACGGCAGAACTGAATAATCTCCTCTTCGGTTACTTTTGCCTCAGGCTGTAAGATAATAATCGCCTTTGGAACCTCGCCCCACTTTTCATCAGGAATCGCAATCACGGCCGTTTCTAAGACAGCCGGATGCTTATAAAGAACTCCTTCCACTTCTGTGGAAGAAATATTTTCGCCCCCGGAAATGATCAAATCCTTCGCACGGTCTCGTATTTCAATGAACCCATCTGGATGGGTAACAGCCAAATCACCGGTATGGAACCATCCATCCCTTATTGCCACCGCTGTCGTAATGGGATCCTTGTAATATCCTGCCATCACAACGTTGCCCCTTGTTATGATTTCTCCTAGTTCCTCACCGTTCCAGGCTACTTCTTCCCCGTCCGGATGAATAACCTTTGTTTCACCATTAAAAGTAAGTTCAATTCCTTGTCGTGCCTTGATTGCTGCTTGTTCATCGGCCGATTTTGAGTCGAATTCTTTTTTCCACTCACAGTATAGTATAAACGGTGAGGTTTCCGTTAGCCCATAGACATGGATCATATTTAAGCCAAGGAGGTCTTGTGCTTTTTGAATCAAGGCAGCTGCTGGAGGTGCCCCAGCTGTTGCCATCCGAGGGTTGGTTTCAATCCTTATTTCTTTGGCCTTTGGCTCATTGACCAGCATATTGACAACGGTTGGCGCCCCGCATAAAAGTGTGATCTTCCTTTTTTCAAATAAATCAAGAATCAGCTGCGGGTCAACCTTTCTTAGACAGACATGAGTCCCACCTGTTGCTGTAAGAGCCCACACACCGCCCCAGCCATTGGCATGAAACATTGGCAACGTATGAAGATAAACATCATCATGATTGACACCCAAGTGATACATGAAATTAGCAGCATTCAGATAATTCCCACGATGGGTAAGCATGACTCCCTTAGGTTTTGACGTTGTACCACTTGTATAGTTTAAGGTTAGAAGTTGATTTTCATCGATATCTACTTCAGGAAGTGTAAGCGTTTCCAAATCATGTTGCAGAAAATCTTCGTAATCCACACCAGCTAACGATGTTTCCTGTCCTGGGACTGAAACAATAATAATTTGTTCTAGCGAAAGATTATCAATGATTTTTTCGATTGGGCCGCAAAATTCCTCATCAACAATTAACATTTTCGCATCACTATGGCGAATGATATACTCCAAATCACCAGATGAAAGCCTGTAATTTAGTGGTACCATAACAGCACCAAGTTGGCAGATACCATAGAAGCACTCAAGCATATAATGTGTGTTGGGCAGCATGACTGCTACATGATCACTTTGGCCGATCCCCGCTTGGTGCAAGGCAGCAGAGAGCTGATCGACGCGCCTGCCAAATTCTTGATATGTAAATTCTTTGTCTCCATCGATGACGGCTGTTTTATTGGGATAATACTTTACCGCCCTTCGTTTCCAGTCTAATGGGGTTAATGGGGAAAACATTTCACCGACTCCTCTATTTTTAATGAGAGTGATGGATAATTTTTTCGCGTATTGTTCCCTTGGATGTTTACATCACAAGTCTATTCTTGTCCCAAAGTAGCAGTTTGTCAATCAATAAATTGATTTTTCTGAACATATTTTTTAACAAAAAAATCGAGTGGAGATGTTGATCCCGCACTCGATTATCCTACTTCTTAATTTTGTAATTTTTATGGTTTACAATAGTTGTCAGTGGTTCATCTTTTTCTTTCGAGAACCCATATTGGACCATAACAGAATTTTCCCTTATCCCAGAAACGACACCTTCTAATTTCTTTCCCTCTCGTTGAAAGGAAATTACATCGCCAATTTTTGCCGTTGCCATTCCATCACCTCGACATTAGATTGTCCATAATTTTCCGGTAAAATACTTTAAATGAACAAGAAAAAGAGCCTTTGTATGGGCAAAGGCTTCGTAGGTTTTCCAAAAACAACTATTGTGCAATTGTGCTCTCTACAATCATTTCGTTAATGATATTCCTAAATCCCCAAATGATATCGGATAACATATCCAGTTCAATATCGATTTCTTTAATGTCCCAATAATTTTCATTTTTTCGGTGGTAAGTAAATTTTCCACTTGGATACTTCATAATCGTAAGTGTTCCATTAGGTCTGAGTGTGTTTAATGTAAGAAAGTATTTCGTACCATCATGTTGAGCATATCTTTCAAAGTCATGAAGAAATCCAGATATTTCATTAATTCTTAATATCATCACTATTCACTCCTGATCTCTAATTCTTAAAAAGAATGCATGGAAAAGGTACGGTGAGGAAGAGGGAAAAACTACATTCACAAATAAAGTTATTGTATTGATTATAGAAGGAAAAAAATGCTATTTCAACCTAAATGTTAAATATCCAACCATCTTTTCCTGTCAATTGGTATCAGGCCCGCAATTTCTCCCTTCATCATAAATTTGGAATCACCTTTTCGTGGATTAATCTGATATAGTAGTCATTATGATGGAATGGAAAGGAATATAAAGACTATGAAAT
>NZ_JBALOS010000318.1:0-8372 GCF_036962765.1 Neobacillus drentensis | reverse complement strand
TCAACCATTTGTGTGTTTTTTATCAGGAATTATTAGTTGATAATACAATTTTTGTTCTTTTTTTGTGAGTTTACACATATTGTTTATGAAGTATTTTGTAGAAAATAACATAACAAATATTCTGATAAGTTTTATAATTGTAAATACATTAATAATTTACGCCGTTCCATTAAAGTATTAAACAATTAGGAAATGTGCAGAAAGGAGTAGAACATTGATTAATAAAGAAAGATTATGGAGTCGACTGCAGTTTCTAAGTGAAATTGGAAAGAAAGAATCTGAGGGTGTCACTCGTTTGTCTTTTACTCCAGAAGAAAGAGCAGCCAAAGACCTTGTCGCCACATTCATGAAAGAAGCTGGTTTAAAAGTTCGTGAGGATGAAGTAGGAAACCTGATCGGCAGGAAGGAAGGATTTAATCCTGAAGCTTCTGTGGTATTAACAGGTTCACATGTGGATTCTGTCTTTAATGGCGGAAATTTTGATGGACCGCTTGGTGTACTGGCAGCTGTTGAAGCCCTTCAAGTCATGAATGAGAAAGGGATTGAAACTGAACATCCAATTGAAGTCATTGCTTTTACCGATGAGGAAGGAGCAAGATTCAGCTTTGGGATGATTGGAAGTCGGGGGATTGCTGGAACGCTGACTCAGGATGAATTACTCAATAAGGACAAGCAAGGAATTTCGATTGCCGAAGCCTTTGTCGCCAATGGACTTCAGCCAGAAGCGATTGGAAAAGCTGCTCTTAAGCCCGAAGAGGTGAAGGCGTATGTCGAACTTCATATTGAACAAGGCAAAGTCCTTGAGGGACAAAATCTCTCAGCCGGAATTGTGTCGGGATTAGCAGGTCCATTATGGCTCAAGTTTATTTTAGAAGGTGAAGTTGGTCATGCAGGAGCAACCCCGATGTCCATCAGGCATGATGCGTTAACAGCAGCAGCTAGAGTGATGCTCGTCATTGAAGCAGAGGCGGCTAAGACTGGTACCACCGTCGGAACTGTGGGACAAGTTCAGGTGAATCCTGGTGGAATCAATATCATTCCAGGCCGGGTTGAAATCTCATTAGATCTTCGGGATATTAATGAAGTCGTTCGGGATGAGGTAGAGGCGAAGATAAGAGAACAGGCCGAGCAGATTTGTGAGGCCCAAGGTGTTAAGTTAACCATTGAAGACCTGCAGAGGGTAGCACCGGCACCTTGTTCTGACATCGTTAAAAATGCAGCCAAAGAAGCCTTTGAAAAATTAGGTCTAGAAAGCTATTACCTTCCAAGTGGTGCAGGTCATGATGGGATGCAATTGATGGACTTATGTCCCATAGGCATGATCTTCATCCGCTCCAAGAACGGAATCAGTCATGACCCAGCGGAATGGAGTTCAAAAGAGGACTGTGCAGACGGTGCGAATGTTCTGTATCATACGGTCCTAAATCTAGCGGTTCAAAAAGTTAATGTCACAACAAACTAATAGGAGATGACAACTATGAGTATTACTTCAACAGTAAATCTTAATCAACTAGCAGAAGAGACAAAAGAGCAAGTTATTGCCTGGAGAAGGCATTTGCATCAAAATCCTGAATTATCTTTCCATGAGGAAAAAACATCTCAATTTATTTATGATACCTTACAATCGTTTGAAAACTTAGAGATTTCTCGTCCGACAAAAAACAGTGTGGTTGCCCGTTTAATTGGAGCAGAACCAGGTAAAACACTCGCCATTCGTGCCGATATGGATGCCTTGCCCATCCAAGAAGAAAACACATTCGAATTTGCGTCCCAAAATCCTGGAGTGATGCATGCTTGCGGCCATGACGGTCACACTGCAATGCTGCTTGGAACAGCAAAAATTCTCTCAGGCTTAAAGGATCAAATAAAGGGGGAAGTTCGCTTCTTGTTCCAGCATGCGGAAGAGTTATTCCCAGGCGGAGCAGAGGAAATGGTGGAAGCAGGAGTAATGGACGGGGTGGACCTTGTCATTGGTACACACCTTTGGTCACCAATTGAAAAAGGCAAAGTAGGAGTGGTTTACGGTCCGATGATGGCTTCACCAGACACTTTCTGGATTACCGTGAATGGTAAAGGTGGACATGCCGCACTGCCACATCAAACCATCGATTCTATTGCTGTGGCTGCACAGGTTGTCACAAACCTCCAGCATATTGTCTCAAGGAATACTGACCCACTAGATAGTTTGGTTATTTCCGTGACCCAATTTATTGCAGGAACAACTCACAATGTGATTCCTGGCTCTGTTAAAATTTGGGGTACCGTCCGCAGCTTTGATCGAGCACTTCGTGAATCGATCCCAGCTAAAATGGAACGCGTCGTCAAGGGAATTACTGAAGCACATGAAGCAACATATGACTTTAAATATGAATTTGGCTACCGTCCTGTCATCAATGATAATGAAGTGACTGCAGTAATTGAAGAAACCGTTCGTGAAGTCTTCGGTGAAGAGGCACTTGATCTAATGAGACCAAATATGGGTGGAGAAGATTTCTCTGCATTTATGGAAAAAGCACCTGGCTGTTACTTCTATGTAGGAGCAGGAAATGAGGAAAAAGGAATTACTTATCCACATCATCACGAACGTTTCACAATTGATGAAGATGCACTCGAAATTGGGGTAAAAACTTTCCTCCATGCAACCTTTAAATTTTTAGGATAAAAATTACGTTATTTAGGACCTTCGTGCAAACTATAGAAAAAAAATACTTCACGAAGGTTCAGCTAAATAAATAGAAAGAAGGCATCATTTATTTTATAAAATTGGGGGTTTTTCTATGAAATTACATCAGCTTCTTGCAATCATACCATTTATTGGGTTACTTGGTGGAGTTCCGTTCTTTAATAAAGTCACTCCCTACGTCTTCGGGATGCCTTTCGTTCTCTTTTACATAGTCCTCTGGGTTGTATTAACCTCAGGAATTATGGCGATTGTGTTTAAATTGGACCCATCAAATAAGGAGGAAGAGATCTAATGAATACAGCACTTATTATTATTTTCGGATTTTTAGCCTTATCCATCTTCCTTGGTGTTCAAGCACAAAAAGGGAAGGACATGAGCCTTGAACAATGGTCCGTTGGAGGTCGTGGCTTTGGTACCATCTTCGTTTTCTTATTAATGGCAGGGGAAATTTACACTACCTTTACCTTCTTGGGCGGTAGTGGCTGGGCTTACGGTAAAGGTGGCCCAACCTATTATATCTTAGCGTACGGCTGTTTAGCATACATCATGTCTTATTGGTTGCTTCCAGCAATATGGAAATATGCGAAAGAGAACAAATTAATGTCTCAATCCGACTTTTTTGTTAGTAAATATAAGAGCCCTTTACTTGGAGTTTTTGTTTCTCTAGTAGGTGTTGTAGCACTTATTCCATATCTTGTTCTCCAATTAAAAGGTCTTGGTATCATTGTTTCGGAAGCTTCTGGTGGTTCGGTTTCATCAACTGCAGCGATTTGGATTGGTGTAATTGCTGTAACAGTTTACGTAATGATTTCCGGAATTCACGGTTCTGCTTGGACAGCTGTCATTAAGGATATCATGATTCTAGGTATTGTATTATTCTTAGGTATCTATTTACCAATCCACTATTACGGCGGCTTCCAGCCTATGTTTGAAGCAATTGAAGCAGCAAG
Source organism: Neobacillus drentensis (assembly GCF_036962765.1). Lineage (GTDB taxonomy): Bacteria > Bacillota > Bacilli > Bacillales > Cytobacillaceae > Neobacillus > Neobacillus drentensis_C. Next base: position 4,739 of record NZ_JBALOS010000318.1, on the reverse strand, counting down.
GCCAGGATTCCTTGCTCTGCCAGCAACTGGTTTAAGTGTATCTTGGTTTATTTCTACAGTACTTTTAACGGCTCTTGGTTTCTATATGTGGCCGCATACGTTTGGTTCTATCTATTCTGCACAAAGTTCAAAGGTATTTCGTAAGAATGCCATTATCATGCCACTTTATCAGTTAGTATTATTATTTGTCTTTTTTGTAGGCTTTGCTGCCATCCTTCAGGTGAAAGGGTTGGAGGGCCCAGCAGGTGACCTTGCTTTATTAAAACTTTCCATGCAGACATTCGATCCATGGGTTGTCGGATTAATTGGTGCTGCTGGATTATTAACAGCCATTGTTCCAGGTTCAATGATTATGATGTCAGCGGCTACCTTATTAGCGAAAAACGTTTATAAAGTGTTTGTACCAAAAGCGTCGGACCAACAAGTATCTAAATTAGCAAAGAACTTAGTACCAGTGGTTGCCATTATCGCTCTATACTTTACCTTCAAAGGCGGGGACACACTTGTAACGTTGTTATTAATGGGGTACAGCCTTGTAACACAATTGTTCCCAGCATTGGTATTCAGCTTAGCTAAAAAGAACGTGGTCACAAAAGCAGGTGCTTTTGCCGGTATTGCAGTGGGGGTATTTACAGTTGCCTACATTACAATCAGTGCTTCAACAATTGGGACACTTTTCCCTGCATTGCCACAATTCGTAAAAGACCTAAACGTAGGAGTTATTGCTTTAATCATCAATTTAGTGGTTACATTCGCAGTTAGTTTCGTAACAAGATCCGCGAATGCTGCAAATAACACAAATGAACATGTTGCATAGACATTAAAATCAACAATAAACACCTCCAAAGTCGATGCCCATTGACTAATGGAGGTGTTTTATTTTTGTATCAAGTTCATTTAATCAGTATGTGTTTGATTTTCTTCTTTCCGATGGTTCATCAAGAAAAACGTTAAAGGCTGCTCTGACCCTGACATCAACTTATACACATAGGAAGAAGTGATTTTATAGCCCTCGTCTATTTTTGTCGCTAAATAATTGGTTCGTTCAAACAGAATCGAACGAATATGATTAATTTGCCTAGAGATTTTGTCCATTAGTGCTTCTTGAGTGTCCAAACGCTGTAAAACTCCGCTTTGAAACTCTTCTTGTTTCGTGATTTTTTCGGCAACCTCTTTTTGTAATTCCAACTGTTTATTCATTTGAAGGACAAGTTGATGATTAGCATCCTCATAACGCTCCATCCGATTACGTAAATCATTCAGTTGTTCGCCAACATGATTCCATTGGGAAAATAGTGTTTTTTCTTGCAACTGTGTTTGAATCCCTAATTCCGATAAAGCTTTCTCGAGGACAGTATTTGCCTTATGTTGTTCATTCATTAGTTCCGACAAAAAATCCTGTCGTGATACGACCTGATTCGATGTGTGCAGCTGTCGCATATTTTTGTAAACATCCGGGTGATCACTGTTGTTAATGAATAATCCCATACCTCTCTCCGCCTTTTTATGTTTTTGATTGTAATAGTTTATGCTTAAAACACATAAGAAGGGACATGATTGGGCTAGGCCATTTGTGATTGTTGATGTATATAAAAAAGCTCGGGTTTCATCCCAAGCTTTTTTGTGAATATTTTTGATTACACTAGCTGTGCGGTTTTTAAAACAAACTTTTCAATGACTTTGGCTACTCCATCATTCATATTTGTATCAGTCACATAATCAGCTTTAGCCTTAATATCTTCTGGAGCATTGCCCATTGCTACACCAAGGCCTGCAAACTCAATCATCGCCAAATCATTATAGCTGTCTCCCATAGCAATCACTTCTTCGCGTTCAATCCCGAGCTTCCCAATCAATTGATGGAGGCTGGTTCCTTTCGTTACTCCTGCTTCAGTAAACTCCAAAAAGAAAGGCTTTGAGCGCATCACGCTTAGTTGTCCAGCTAACTCCTGCTGAAGCTTTTGTTCCACATCGGCAAGTTTCGTTTCCTCTTCAAGCATTAACACTTTAACAACTGGTTCTTTTATTGAATCAACGAAACTGTCAACCTCAAAGATCTCTAGACCAGTAATTTCACCCTCGATATCGGTATATGGATTCCCTGCTTCCGTTACAATGGAATCACCGACATAGGTATGCAACCAAACATTTTCACGACGGCTTAACTCGTATAAATGATGAACTGTTTCCGGTGTTAATGTACTGCTAAAAAGTTCTTCACCAGTTTGACAGTTTGTTATTTTTGCACCATTAAAAGATAATATAAAACTGCCATAATCCTTTAATTGCAATTCTTCAGCAATCTTATACATGGCATAGGTTGGACGCCCTGAAGCTAATACCACTTTAACACCCAATTGCTGAACATCCATTAACGCTTTCTTTGTACGTGGGGAAATCGTATGGTCGTCCTGTAACAACGTATCATCTAGGTCTAATACAATCATTTTATATGTCATTCTTGTTTGAGTCCTCTCTTCACGATATTTTCTATCCTTATCTTACTATAAGTTTTGGAAAAAAACTTATAACATTTGAATCCAATTGGGAAGGAGGTAAATAAAATATGGTAAATTCCTAAATAATGAAGGTGATTACTGTGTCTATTTTTAATATATTTAAAAGTAAATGTAGTATTTGTAAGAGAAAAGTAAGTCCGTTGCGGAAATATATGAATGATAAGAGGGATATAGTAAAAGTGTGTGTCCCTTGCTCGGAATATGCGGAAAGAAGGGCTTATCGGAAAATATAGTAATCGTTTTGCGTGCAAAGGGATATTTTTACTAGCAAGCACAAGCTGTACTTTTTTGCTCTTTGCTGTACAATTTCTAGGAGGAAAATGGTTTTATATAGAGAAACAAGAGAAAGAGCAATTTATAAAAGATTTGAGGAGGAGTAGTTCAATGCCCATTATTAGTGTTCAATTAATGGAAGGAAGACCGCCAGAAAAGGTGGCAGCAGTAATCCAAAATATTACCAATACCGTTTCCGAAACATTAAATGCACCAAAAGAGAGTATAAGAGTGATTGTTACGGAAGTGCCGAAAACTCATTGGGGTATTGCCGGAATCCCAGCTTCGGAAAGATAGATTACTTGAACAGCTGTCAACTTTTGATGACAGAGAAAAACTTGCAAGACAGTAAAATTCATTTATAATCAGCCTCCCTTTATGATGAGGGAGGTTCTTATTTTTGAAAAAATATGTAATACTAAAGGAAATATGTTGTGGAGTAAGGAGTATTATTATGAATCGTTGCGGTTGGGTTAATCAGGATCCATTATATATCGATTATCATGATCATGAATGGGGAGTTCCAGTTTATGACGATCGGTTGCTATTTGAGTACTTAAATCTTGAAGGGGCTCAGGCAGGCCTTAGTTGGTATACGATCTTAAAGAAGCGGGAGAACTATCGAAAAGCCTTTGATAACTTTGAACCTGAAAAAATTATCAGCTATGATGAAAAGAAAATCGAAGAATTGTTAAATAATGAAGGGATTGTAAGGAATAAGCTTAAAGTCAATGCCGTCATTACGAACGCCCATGCTTATTTTAAAGTAGTCGAAGAATTTGGTTCATTTAGTCAGTACATATGGTCCTTTGTTAAGGGGAGTCCCATCCAAAATCACTTTAAAGAAATGAAGGATGTTCCTGCCGTCACGGAATTAAGTGATAAATTAAGTAAGGATTTAAAGAAGCGTGGGTTCAAATTTGTCGGCTCGACCATCTGTTATGCGTTCATGCAAGCAACAGGGATGGTGAATGACCATATCGTAACCTGTGGATGTTACCAAAAAGCTGTTCAAATTACGAAATAAAAGAAAAAAGCGATTATCTCATTTGAGAGACATCGCTTTCTTTAATTTGTGTAAAGAAAAATATGAAGGTAGCAATAGACAATAAAAACAGAAAAATCTCACCTTTTGACGGCTCGAACGTTGGGAGGTCTGTTAGGGACAAAAATGACCACTTCCTTCTTCATTAGATTAGAATTTCAGGTTCGATACCAAAATGTTCAGATACAATCCAGCGAAATTGTGTAAAAACCTTTTCTAAATCAGGCAATGTAGGTACGTGTTTAGGAACACCAAAAATTGGACCGGTCATATTGAAGCTAAATCTGCCTGGGCCTATAAAGATACCTGACACATTTATCTGATCACTAATTAATAGTATGGCTAAAAGTATATCCCCAATGTCCAATAATAAACTCAATGTCTTATTTCCTGATTTACCCTCTAAACGTCCATGTCCAGTTAGCGGCCCTCCAACCGAAAGGGCAAATCCTCCTGGTTCTACAATAAGTCTAACTACTGTTACTTGACCGGTTAATAATAAAAATGCTGTTATAATATCTATGTTCCTTTGGATAGAGCTAATTGTTTGTAGCCTTTTTTCTAAGTCACATGTATTATTCAATGATTTCACAACCCACTCAACTTTCATGTGCATCAAATATGACAAGGACAGAAATCTTTGAATCTAATGCATATCTTTTGTATAGTATGAAAATAAATGAAGGATGCAACTAATTTTACAAAAAGAAAGCCCATCAAATTTGATGGGCTTTCTTATTACGAAAATCTCTACGTAATTAATTACTTCGCTGATTTTTCAATCATAAAATCTGTTGTTGGTATAGGAATAATCTTGCCGCCAATTTGAACATGAATAGTATCGTTGAAAATGGCCTTCACAATTCCTTTTAACGAAATGGTTGAATTAACAGAGATTTTTT
>NZ_JBALOS010000317.1:0-7742 GCF_036962765.1 Neobacillus drentensis | reverse complement strand
CCATTAGGTGTTCTAATTGCTATTATAAATATTCCCTTTATCTGGTTAGGATATAAACAAATTGGAAAAAGTTTCGCCTTATTTTCGATTATCGGGATCGCTTCACTAGCGGTTGGAACAAGTCTCTTGCATCATACCCCTGCTATTGTTGAGGGGGATACTTTGTTAGTTACAGTGGTTGGCGGTATTATCCTTGGATTTGGGATGGGGTTAGCCTTACGTAATGGCGGTGCATTAGATGGAATTGATATGCTGGCCGTCCTCCTATCTCGAAAATTACCGTTTGGTACAAGTGATCTCATTCTTTTCTTAAACATATTTGTATTTATTTTCGTTGCCTTTGTATTTGGTTTACAAGGGGCGATTCTGTCGGCCATTGCTTACTTTATAGCTTCGAAAGTGATTCACATTGTGGAAGAAGGTTTAAGCGGCTCTAAAACCTTCAATATTATCACCACTCAGCCAGAAATAATGGTAGAGACCATCCGCAATCGTTTAGGTCGAAGTGCAACGTATAAAGAAGCTTATGGCGGCTTTTCCCATGAAAAATTTAAAGAAATCACCTGTGTCATTAACCGCTTAGAAGAAACAAAATTAAAAGAAATCATCAATGAACTGGATCCAAAATCCTTTGTTACCGTATATGACGTAGCAGAGGTGAAGGGCGGTAATTTCAGAAAGCATAACATTCATTAGATGAAAGGATGAATGGGGTAAGTTTCTCCCATTTTGATCTTTCTTACAGGTGTTTTTAATGTGAAACAAATAGACAACCACCGTTTAATACAATCGTCTTAATCAACTAAAAGCCTTCAAATAGATGGAAAAACTAACTTCCACCTATTTGACGGCTTTTCTTTTTAACTATTTATTCGTAAGAAAAGTGGTTATGCTAAAATTTACGGATATTTAAGGTAAGCGATGAAAAAAATGCATTAAATGGTTCACTCTTAACAAATTTAATAGAATTTGCAATCTAAAATGGAATCCATCATTTTTTTTCTGTATTATTTAATAGGAGCGCAGTCATTGAGTGAAAAAATGCTCGGCCCTTCTTGAATTCAAGAATGTCTTTTTATATCAATTATTAATGAAAATAAACTAGAAAAGGTGAGAACATGAGTCAATTATCCGAGTTGTTATCCAATCAACATAATCAAAATGTCGAGGAATTAAAAGAATTGCTCCGGATTCCCAGCATCAGTTCCTTATCAGAGCATAAAGAGGACATCCAAAAAGCAGCTTCATGGATTGCCAATAAATTAGAAAGCATTGGATTGGAACATGTTGAAATCGTCCAGACAAAAGGCCATCCGATTATCTATGCGGACTGGCTTCATCAGGAAAACGCCCCAACCGTCTTAGTGTACGGCCACTATGATGTACAGCCCGTTGACCCTGTTCATTTATGGGAAACGCCTCCGTTTGAACCAACGATTCGTGATGAAAAGATCTTTGCCAGAGGGGCAACCGACGACAAAGGGCAGACGTTCTTACATATCAAAGCAGTGGAAACCCTATTGAAATTAGAAGGTAAATTACCGGTAAACATAAAATTCTGCATCGAAGGAGAAGAAGAAATCGGAAGTCCTCATCTTCCGCCATACTTATCCGAAAATAAAGAGAAATTATCCTGTGATGTGGTCGTTATATCCGATTCTGATATGTGGGACAGAGGCGTCCCTGCCATCACCTATTCTTTAAGAGGTCTTTGTGCACTGGAATTTTCCCTAGAAACCGCTAATTCGGATTTGCACTCGGGCATGTTCGGCGGGGGAGTCCAGAACGCCAACCATTTATTGGTACAGCTGCTTTCAACTCTTCATGATGCAAACGGAAAAGTAAATGTGGACCATTTTTATGATGATGTCGAGGAATTAACAGAATTTGAAAAAGAACAAATAAAAGCATTGGGTTTTGATGAAGAAAAGCTAAAAAAATCATTAGGTTTAACAGATTTAACCGGAGGGGAAAACAATTTCCCATACCCTGAGAGAATCAGTTCACGGCCAACATTAGAAATAAACGGATTATGGGGAGGATTTCAGGGGGAAGGGACAAAAACGGTCATCCCAAACGAGGCACATGCTAAAATCACTTGTCGTCTCGTCCACAATCAAAACCCTGAAAAGATTCAACAATTGATCAAAGAGCATCTAGAAGAACATGCGCCAAAAGGCTGTACCGTAAAAGTGTCTCTCCAAGATACGGGGAATCCATTTTTAACCCCGATCGACAGCCCGATGATACAAAAAGCGGCTGAAGCCTATGAGAACATCTATGGGAAAGCACCTGTTTACAAAAGAGAAGGCGGTTCGATTCCGATTGTATCAGATTTCAACCAATCCCTACATGCTCCTGTTGTCTTAATGGGCTTCGGTTTGCCAGATGAAAATCTTCATGCTCCAAACGAACACTTTAACTTAGAAAACTTTGATAAAGGGATCTTAACCATTTGTTCCTTTTTAGAACTTCTTAATAAGTAAAAAAGTGCCTGACACCACCAGTGAATATACGGGTGGTGTCAGGCACTTTTATTCGATTCGGGTGTTTGAAATGGAAGCTGAGTGTGTAGTATCGTAGACACGAGGAGTGATAGTATGAACGAAACCATTCAATTATTAAAAAATCATCGCTCAGTTAGGGACTTCGACACTGAAAAAGAGGTAAGCGAAGCCCAGATACAAACCATTATTGAGGCGGCTTTGGCTGGTCCAAATTGGATTAATGGTCAGCAAGTGAGTGTGATCGAAGTCAGGGAGCCTGAAAGGAAAGCAGCCTTGGCGAAAGCGGCTGGCAACCAAAGATGGATTGAGGAAGCTCCAGTTTTTCTAGTGTTTTGCATGGATTTTTACCGGGCGAAACTGGCTGCTGAAAAAAATGGGACTGAGTTTAAAATTGTCGAGGACTTAGAATCCATTATTATCGGTTCAACAGATGTAGGGATCGCTCTCGGAAGCGCGGTGATAGCGGCTGAATCGATGGGACTCGGGATCGTTCCAATTGGAGGATTACGGAGAAATCCCCAAACCTTTGTTGACCTATTGAATCTTCCTGAATATGTTTTTCCAATCTCAGGTCTGGTCGTCGGATATCCACGATCCGTCCCCGCTCAAAAACCAAGGCTGCCAATTAATGCTACCCTTCAAAAAGAACAGTATGATACGAAAATTCAAAAGGAAATTATTGACCAATATGATCAAACGATAACATCCTATATGTCTGAACGTTCTAGCGGAAAAGATACCAGTGACTGGTCAAGTAAGGTCGCACAATTCTATGATTCTGGTTTTGACCAATACGCAAAAAATTCCAGTCCTACGGTTAAAAAGCAAAGATTTCAATACAAGTAGAAAAAGTGAATCTTAACTTTATTGTATTTACCTATTATGTTACTTTCTCCCGTTACATCTTAACCATAATCACATTATGTTAACTAAAATGGTCAAAGGCACCTCTTAACTAGATAATATAGAGGTGTCTTTTTACTATCTGTAAAAATCACACGGGATAAACTATCAAAACAAAATGAGCTAGGGTGTCCTTTAAAATAGGGACACCCTTTTGTAACAAGAACGGAATATAAATTTTTTTATTTTAAACCCATCGTTTTAACTAGCCAATGGAATACTTTCTTCCGATCAGATGAGGTTGAAGTTTCCGATTAAGGTGCGGACTTCTTGAATCCCAGGCCATTCTCAGCGGATTTCGAGGAGCCACCACCAGTCATTGTCGTCACGACCACCGAAGCCGGTTACCTCCTGTTGGCCGGCTGTCCATTTGGGATGGCTATGCCCGCTGTGGGAGTGGAGCGTATGGTTGGTACTCATGTGAACAAGTCGGACTCTCCGCTCGGCGCTCCACTGGCCGCCACCCTCGACCTCGACCCGCCAGTTATCGTTGTCGTCGCCCTGACCTCCGGAGCCAAAGCAGGTCGCCTCCTGCTGACCAGTGACAGGGGAAGGGTGTCCATAGTGGCTGTGCAGGTTTCGTTGCGTGAGCACGTGCTCGAGACGAATCACATCCCCATGTCGGACTACTTCAGCATTCCTGTGGTTCGCTTGCGTTCCATTAGGCCCCTTGATCCTCCAGAGGTCATTGTCATCGGCACCTTTGAAACAGGTGACCTGCTGCTGACCTGAGCTGCCGCTGTGGTCGTAGTTCAGTGCGTGCGAATGGAGTGTCAGCCCCGTCCACAGATGACTTACCTTAATGGTCTGACCGTATCGGACCGTATCATTGGCCGCCGGCGGCTTGCTTGTGAACACGGGCGGTGTCTTCTGTTGGTAGTCGATTACGAAAAATCCCCGCCAAGGGTCGGTGTTCGTGGCATCAAAGTGTGGGTTGCCTCGCTCTGAGGACAAAACTACCTCCGATTTTATCGTGTTATTATCGTAGACGAACACTTTCATAATGTCGGCCTTTGAGTGCCACTCATATCCATAGGCTAGAACCTGGTGATTCTTTGATCCGATCTCCCCGAGGTTGGTTGCATCTATCAGCCCGAGGACGACCGGACGACCGGCGTCGATAAGCGACCGTAGCTTTGGAAATTCTTCCTCCTTCGTCCAGCGGGTGACACCCTTTCCACCAAGGACGGTAGAATGATCGGACGCCAAGGTCCAATGAACATACTTGATGGAGGAGGGAACAAGGAAACTGTCCATAAGTCGACTGTAAATGTAATCCGCAAGCCAGTGTCCATCCGGTGGAACCTTTGCATTGAACAGGTTCCCGGTGTATTTCGGAACAGGAATGCCCTTGAGGAAGTAGTCGAGCGCGGCAAAAGCCATTCCCCCGCACCGACCCTGTGTTGTCACCTGCCCATAGCCCGGAATATTAGCTATAGAATTGACGAATTTGTTTGGAAACAAGAACCCGTGAATGGCTGGGTCAAAACCAAGTTTTCGAAAATGGCGCCACGTTCCCGAGTCCCAGAGCGCTTTTCCCTGGTTAGTATAAATCACTGCATTCCCATCGTCCTGGAGGATGAGGTATGCTCCGGCGTTCCCCGCGGTGCTAGAGGACCAGACCTCCTGGCCATCTGCCTTGCAGACGCCAAGGCTGCCATTATCCCTCATGACTGCTTTCACAGCACCACTTCCGTTGGTGCCGGACGCCCAGACAGGAATGTGTTGGCCTTTATGTACTTCGTAGAGTACGAAGTTTCCATCGCCCTGCATGATCAGAAATGCTCGCTCATTGTTCGCTGTGATTTGCTGGTTTGCCTGGAGTTCCTGCCCTGGCTGAAGCTGGTTGGTCATCCAATAATCACTCCATTTTCATGGTAAAAATTTAATGTTTTTTCTAAAACGATCTAGTAAGTTGCTTGAACCGCAATGAACTATTAAACATTGGAACTTTACCTACCTCATTCATCACTCGATTGGAAATTTAAGGTAAGTAATTACCACATATATATTATCAGTCAAAATTGTTAAAAGGTGTCGATTGATAAAGTCATAAATAAGTTTTCTTTCATCATTTACCGATTCCTTTCACCAAGATTAATAATAAACTAATAGAACAATAAAATAGGAAATGGGGATAAAAGATAAAGAGGTGTGAGGTATCCTCTATTTTATGAATTCAAAAGTGGAAGTATCATCCAATAAAAGGGGCAATTATGAAGTAATAATTATTAACAAAAAAATTGAAAGAGATAAAAGTTCTTTCTCTCGTTGATCCACTCTGGTCAATTTTATGGAGGGAATTCCTATTTACAAGTAACGGAAATTTCCAAATCTCTTAAAACGATGGCGAAGGATTATAATTGCCCCGTAATTTGTTTGGCCCAGCTTAATCGCTGGGTGGAAATCAAGAGCCATTAAACGGCCGATGATGTCTGATATTCGGGAATCGGGCAGAGTTGAACAGGACGCCGATGTCATTTTGTTCTTGTTTCGTGAGTCGTATTATGACAAGGACACGGACAATCATACCCTTGAAATCATTTTCTCGAAAAACAGAAATGGTCCAGTTGAAAGCATCTCTGTAAATTACAACGATCTTTCAGGCAGGATTGAGGACCAAAAGGAATCGATTCAAAACAATGTATTAGGTTTTCATAAAGTGGGCATATACTCTCTGAAGATGAACCAGAAGGAGTTTGTCTTTATCTTTGCAGCCAGCAAGCAAGAATCAATGCAATTATATACCAAAACATTTCATCAAAACCCATTAAACTGTCATGCTTATTTGCTAGATTACCAGCTCGCTAGAGGAAATGAAGTGATTTCGTTTCGAGAAATGAGGAAGGAATTCATTAGTTTTCCAGCTATAGCGGGGTATTTTAAGAGGGAGTGGTGAGAGATAGTGAACCAACCCACCTCTCATTGCCTTCCTCTAGCGGGATGGTTATGATACGAACCAGTCGAAACAGAGAATGATAGGATGGAACTCGTTCATGCCAAGCATCGAAATTGGTCAGACCGGAACTGTCAACTACGTTTCAGCTAGCAATATGGTTAGTTTGTAAACGTGGAAGTATGAAGGCACGGGGGGATATTCATAAGAAAACGAAAGAGTGAAGTCGCCATTATAGCTTCAGTACCTGTCTAGCATTCTATTCATTGCCATCACAGAAAGAAGAAAAGTCACAGGAGGTCAGCCTTCAGGTGATTGAGAGTCAAGTAAGTGACTTACTGAAGGGAAAAGCGTTTGTCCTTTCAACTAATCAGGTTCCCATTTCTTTAGTCGATACAATTGATGGCGATACCATCAAAATATGAGTAAACGGAAAAGTCGAAACGGTTCCTATTTATTGGTCAATACACCGGAAACATCAAACCCAAAAATATGTGTCCAACTCTATGCAAAGGAAGCATTCACACGGAATAGTGAACTAGTATAAAGCGGCAAGTTAACCTTAGAGTTTGAACGACGGAACAGGAGAGATTCCTACGAACGACTGTTAGCCTATGTTTATGTGGATGGTGAATCGATTCAAAGAACACTGCTAGAAGAAAGACACGCACGTGTGGCTTATATCATGAATCCTCCCTATATATATCTTGAACAATTTAAGTAGGATGAAAGTCTAGGAAAAAGGGAAAAAAGCAATATCTGGAGTCGGTCGAATTTTGTGACGAACTGGGGATTTATTAGGAGTTTGCAATAAAACAAATTTAACCATTGGGTCGTCTTCTAAAATTAAGGAGAGCGAATAAATAATCAAAGTCATGTACCGAAAAGGAGCGCCTGTTCGACCCCATCATCAGTATTTTTAGATAAACCGGCTATATTATAAAAACGATTAAACACTCACAAATGTTGATATACTAATGTTTGTGAGTGTTTTTTGTTAAGTCATTATGTATAATTATTTTCCTCTATTGCATCTTGGATATAATTATTACAACTAACAAATTAAATAGGGTAATAATGAGGTTTCTATCTACTAGTAGAAAGCCTTTTTTGTAAGAATTAATTATTTGGTGTCGGTATAGGGAACGAAGTGTTAAAATAAGGTAATAATGAAGAAAAGACAGGTTTGGATGACCTCATTTATTTTAAACAGTAATGAATTAATGAATTTAGATATCTGAATAGAAAAAAATTAGGAATAGTCTGTTAAAATGGGATCAATTCAAACAAACGAGATCTGTGGGTAGCTTTTTGGCTTTTAGAAGTTATATGATTGTGAGAGATATAGAGATTGCTAGTTTCAATTCGTTTGGAGAATTTGTTAGTATTACATATCGGCAAACCACAAGAGCTTATACTATACATAACATATATTC
>NZ_JBALOS010000316.1:0-9281 GCF_036962765.1 Neobacillus drentensis | reverse complement strand
TTAAGGACTTTTTTTAATTTTAATATATCCATTATTTTTTTTTGTCTTTCAACCGGAAGCATAAACTCACCCATTCAAAGTTGTCATTTTATTAAGTTTGAATCAATTGTATTTTACTAAATATGGTAGATATATTCAATGATTTTTTTGTAAAGTTTTGCAAAAGTATTTATAAATATAGTCAAAAGTTAGTAATGATTTGTATATAAAGTGTTCAAAATTTACATAAAATTTACATAAATCCATAATAAAATTTACACGCGGAATTTAAACTGAAATTGTGATTGAGGAGGTGGCAAGTTTGCTGGAATTACGAAAAATTAGCAAACACTTTAATGGGAAATACATTTTAGAGGATATAAATCTTGAAATACAATCAGGAGAAATCGTGTCGTTACTAGGTCCAAGCGGTAGCGGGAAAACGACTCTATTAAATATCATCCTTGGATTAACTAAAATGGATCAAGGGAAAATCTTCTTTGAAGGAACGGATATCGGTAAGATCCCAATGAAGAAACGAGGCTTTAATATTGTATTTCAAGATTATGCGCTTTTTCCTAACTTAAATGCATACGAAAATATTGTTTATGGATTAAGAAATAAGAAAGTGATTTCGGAGGAAGAGCTGCAGGAATATATTGATTTCTTAGAGCTAAAACCACATTTAACGAAGAAAATTGCTGAATTATCAGGGGGTCAGAAACAACGGGTAGCTCTAGCAAGAACGCTAGTAACGAAACCAAAAATATTATTATTAGATGAGCCATTAAGTGCGTTGGACGGTGTTATTAAAGAGTCCATTAAGGAACGGATTAAAACAATTGCAAGAGAATTTAAGCTTACGACGATTATCGTCACGCATGATCCGGAAGAAGCACTAACCCTATCCGATAAAATTTTAATCATTAATCAAGGGAATATTTCTCAATTTGGAACACCTCAAGAAATCATCAACCAACCGAGTAATGAGTTTGTTCAAGAATTTATTCTAAAACAATTACAGATTAAAAAGCAAAATATCTATAACTTATTTGGTGAAAATTATGCTTAATGTAAAACCAGAAATGCGAGTCATTTATTATTCTATTCTAGTGTTATTTGTTTCATTTCTATTATCACCGCTTGTCATTTTATTTGCTCAATCTTTTGAAACAAGTCAGGGATTCGGGATCTCAAATTATCTTTCAATCATATCAAATAAAGACATCATTGTGGCAATAGTAAATAGTATAAAAATTTCGACAATTACTGCTGTGATCACAACGGTATTGGCTTTTATTATTGCTTATTCCATCAATTGCACAAGAATCTATCGTCCAATAAAAGCCGTCATTAAGACCGGAATCCTTATTCCTATGCTGCTCCCTACCATTACGTATGGATTTGCTATTATGTATTCTTTCGGAAACCAAGGATTAATTACAAAGATAGTGGGAAGAAATTTATTCGAGATTTATGGGTTTAACGGATTATTAATCGGATATGTCATTTATACTCTGCCCGCAGCGTTTCTTCTTATAAACAATTCCTTTAAATACGTTGATAAGAAGTTCATCATCGTATCAAAGTTAATGGGTGATGGAACGTTTAGAAGTTTTAAGAACACAATCATTCGTCCATTATTAGGAACTTTAGGAGGAGCTTTCGTTCTTTCCTTTATCCTTAGTTTTACAGATTTTGGGATACCTGCTTCAGTAGGTGGAACCTATACGGTTGTAGCTACTCAATTGTACCAAGTCATGCTGGGGTCGATTCCAAACTTTAATAATGGTGCTGTTATTGCAGTTCTGATGCTGCTTCCAGCTGTGTTTGGTGTTATCTTGTTGAATTACCTTGAAAAACTTAATTTTCATTATGACAAATTTACAGATATTGAGCTGATACAGCATAAATTCCGAGATATTGGTTTTGGACTTATCTCATCCGTTATTTTATTCGGAATGGTCTCGACTCTGGTCGTGATGTTTATTGTACCTTTTTTAAATCAATATCCTTTTGATCCTACGTTTACCTTTAAACACGTTATGGACACGTTCCAATCGAGTGATTTAACAGGTGTTTATAAAAATTCATTATTGGTGGCAGCACTTACGGCTATATTCGGTACGTTAATCGCTTATTGTTCTGCGCTATTAAATGTTCGAACAAGGATAAAAGGAAGATCTCAGATAGATATTATTTCAATGGTTACAAACACAGTTCCAGGAATGGTATTAGGTATATCTTATTTACTTCTATTTAATGATAGTAGTTTAAAGGGAACATTCACCATCATAGTTTTATGTAATATCGTACACTTTTTTACTACTCCCTATTTGATGGCGAAAAATTCTCTATCAAAAATGAATCCATCCTGGGAAACTACTGGGGAGCTTTTAGGAGATAGCTGGATTAAAACGGTGTATCGAGTCATAATACCGAACTCTGCATCGACGGTAATGGAGATGATTAGCTACTATTTTATCAATTCCATGGTTACAATCAGCGGAATCATCTTCTTAATAACTGCTCAAACTTCGTTAGTTGCTAGCAAAATTAAAGAGCTGCAGCACTTTGCAAAATTTAATGAAATATTTGTTCTATCTTTGCTCATCTTTTTCACGAATTTAATCGTAAAGTTACTTTGCGATTATTTACAAAGAAAACGGGTCACCCATCGTTAATTAACGATGTTTTCTAAACCAATAAAAAAGTGAGGGAATTATATGTTGAAGAAATTTAGAGGGAGTATCTTAGCACTTTTAGCATTATCTTTAGTATTCTCATTAGCAGCTTGTAGCAGTACAAAAACGGAAGGAACGGAAGAAGCTAAAAAAGTAGTAATTTCTACAAACGGTGATGAAGAAGCCGTTGCAGCTATGGAAAAGGCATTAAAAAACGCTGGATATGATGGGAAATATGTTGTCCAATCTTTAGGTACTTCTGAATTAGGCGGAAAGCTAATCGCTGAGGGTGACAAAATTGATGCGAATTTAGTAACAATGAGTTCATATTTTGTAGAAAGTGCTCAAGAAAAACACTCCATGTTCAAAGACCTAACTTTCGAAACCAATGCATTGGAAAAATATCCATCTTATTACACACCGATTTTAGCTAATACAGGCGCCATTTTCATCAATTCAAAAGTAATGAAAGAAAAAGGCTTACCTATGCCAACATCTATTAAAGATTTAACGAAACCAGCATTTAAAGGACAAGTGTCCATCCCCAATATTATGGATTCTTCAACAGGATGGTTGCTAATTCAGGCTATTGTCAGTCAATACGGAGAAGAAGAAGGCAAAACGATTCTTCATGATTTAATTGCAAATGTTGGTCCACATCTTGAAAGCTCTGGTTCAGGTCCAATTAAGAAAGTACAAGCTGGAGAAGTAGCAGTTGGATTTGGTTTACGTCATCAAGCTGTAGCTGCTAAAGAGTCTGGTGAACCGATTGACTATATTGATCCGACTGAGGGGAATTTTTCACTGACAGAATCCGTTGCTGTAGTGAAAAAGGATGATGCAACAACGAAACTAGCAATGGAAATGGCAGAAGTCATAATAAAAGATGCGAGAAAAGATTTGATTACAAATTATCCAGTTGCTCTTTATAAAGGTGAAACCGTAAGTGATATTCATAAACCGGCACACTCTATGAAATTTGAAAAACCATTAACAGTAGATTTATTGGAAGAGCACCAACAATTCTTTAATTCAGCAAAATAGTTTAGTAGGGAGTGAAGGGATTTGAAAAACTATAAACTTTTAACACCGGGCCCATTGACCACTTCAAGCACGGTCAAAGCGGAAATGCTCTTTGACCGTTGCACGTGGGACCAAGACTATAAAGAAATTACGCAAAAAATTAGAGCGCAACTTCTTGAATTTGCATGTGCTGCAAAGGAAGACTATACGGTTGTGCTCATGCAAGGAAGTGGTAGTTTCGCTGTTGAATCTGTGATGACTACCGCCATATCAAGAGATGATAAGGTTCTCATCGTTACGAACGGCGCCTATGGTGAACGTATTATTAAAATGGCTCAATATCTTGGACTCCATTATTTGCATTATAGTGTCGAATACAATGAGTATCCAAATGAAGCCGAATTAAGAAGCATTTTAGAAGAAGATCAAGCCATTACGCATATTGTCATGGTTCATTGTGAAACAACCACAGGAATTTTAAATCCCATCGAAATGATTTCTACGCTTTCAAGGGAGTTCAGGAAAACGTTAATTATTGATGCCATGAGCAGTTTTGGTGGAATGGAAATCAATGTACCCGAACTAGGTATTGACTATTTGATTAGCAGTGCAAATAAATGTATTCAGGGTGTACCAGGGTTTGGATTTGTCATTGCAAAGCTTGAGAAGCTTTTAGCCTGCGAAGGGAACTCGCGTAGTTTGTCACTGGATTTATATGATCAGTGGAAAGAAATGGATAAAGATGGAAAGTGGCGCTTTACTTCGCCAACACATGTTGTCGCTGCTTTTTCTAAAGCCATTGATGAATTAGTTGAAGAGGGTGGCATTTCAGCAAGGCATACACGTTACCATCATAATAATCGTATTTTAAGAGAGAGACTTGAAAAAATAGGTTTCCAAGCCTATATCTCATCAGAAAAACAATCACCCATTATATCAACGTTTCTTTTTCCGAATGAACGGTTCAACTTTGCTGACTTTTATTCCTATGTGAAAGAGAAGGGATATGTCATCTATCCAGGAAAGTTAACAGACGCAGATACATTCCGAATCGGAAATATTGGAGAAATCTATGATGAAGATATTCAAGAATTATGTAACATAATTGAAGAATATATGGGAGTTGTGACAAAATGAACAAGGTAGAAGGAGTAATCTTTGATTGGGCTGGAACAATGGTCGATTTTGGATGTTTTGCACCCGTTCGTGTGTTCGTGGATATTTTTAATGGTGCCGGCATTGACGTAACTATGGAGGAAGCAAGAGCTCCGATGGGAATGTTAAAGATTGACCATATTCGGGCCATGTTGTCTATGTCCAGAATTTCAGCATTATGGGAAGAGAAATATGGAAGATCATTTAATGAACAAGATGTGGAAAACTTGTATGAGAAATTTGAACCTGCCCTTTTGGCTACCTTAGCAGAATATACAGATCCCATTCCAGAAATCATTGAGACCGTTCAAGAATTAAGAAAACAAGGTTTAAAGATTGGGTCAACTACTGGTTATACCGATAAGATGATGGATATAGTGGTTCCGAATGCGAAGAAAAAAGGCTATAGTCCAGATTTTTATCTTACACCTGATGCGACAAATTCGGTTGGAAGACCGTATCCTTACATGATTTATCGCAATATGGAACAATTAAAATTATCGGCATCTTGGAAGGTAGTAAAGGTAGGCGATACCATTTCAGATATTGTAGAAGGGAATCATGCTGGAGTTTGGTCCGTTGGAGTCATTATTGGAAGCTCTGAAATGGGATTAAGTTTAGAAGAATTTCATGCTCTATCCGAATTTGATCGAGAGGTAATCATCTCTAAAACAGAACACTCATTTATTAAAAATGGGGCAGACTTTACGATCAAGACAATGAGTGAACTTCCAGATCTTATTGAAAGGATTAATAAACTTATTGCAGAAGGAAAGAGACCTAGTGCAAAATAATCACAATTTAATGCGTGAAGGTGATATCAACTTTAGCCAGCTGCGTTCAGGTTGGATGAATCAGCTATCTTCCTATCTTTCGGAAACAAAGTGTGTAAGGTGAGCACTGACTACAACTATGACTAAATACTATTTACATCCAGCACTCCAGTCATGTGGAGTGCTGTTCACTACAGGTTTTGAAATGAAAGTAGACCATCCAATCGATACTCTTATATTTCAACGGTGACATTCCATGCTAGACATGCGTAGATAGAATAAAGTATGAAGACTATAAAAAAATAGTAAATTGATATAGGTGCTTTGCATAGGAAGCACCTTTTGGTATGTTGTTTCCATTTCGTTTTTGTACTAGAACCTCTTTCAATATTCATTAATAAAAAGGCAACTTTACAGTTACACACGTCCCTTCATTCGGCTTACTACGAACTTCAATCGTTCCTTCATGAACATCTACAATCCATTTACATAAAGACAATCCAAGCCCAGTTCCTCCTTGACTTCTTGATCTGGAATCGTCCGCGCGATAAAATCGCTGAAAAATAAAAGGCAAGTGTTCCTCTGAAATCCCGATCCCATTATCCATTACATGAATATAAATGAATTTTTCCGTCCTGTTTGCCTTGATTTCCACTGTGCCACTTTCTGGAGTGTACTTAAGCGCATTTTCAATCAAGTTAATAAATAGTCTTCGTAAGAGATCTTCATCCCCGAATAAAATGAATGGATCGGGTATTTGAATATGTAATTCAATCTGTTTTTTCATTTCCAATGATAGTAAATGATTCCTAACATTTTGGAATAAGAGCATTCCGTCAACGGTTTTTCGCTCTATCAGATTTGAATTAGAGGTATTTCTCGATAAATATAAGAATTTTTCTACCATATCAGATAAATAGATGACCTCTTCCAAAACAGCATACAGGACGTCTTTATATTCCTCTTCCGATCTATTTCTATTTAAAGCAACATCCAATTCTCCTCGCATAATTGTTAAGGAAGTACGAAGTTCATGAGAAACATCGGAAGTAAACTGCTGAATTTGCGTGAAAGAGCTTTCTAGTCTGTCAATCATATGATTGAGGGTCTTAGATAAACTATACAATTCATCTTCCGGCCCTTCAATAGGAAGCCGTTCGTGTAAACTGGTTGCAGTAATGGCATTAGTCGTACTGATTATTTGATGAATCGGCTTCAGCGTTTTTTTCGAAATCAACCATCCCATCACGATTGATATTCCTAGGAATACAAAATTAGAGATGATAATAATGTTCCGCAACTGATCAATGGCGAAATGCCGTATCGTGTCGTTTGTAGCAACCGTAATTCTGTATGTCCATTTATTTTGTGATATCAGTTGCATGGACATCGCACGAAGAGGTATCCCATTTAGCTCGGGATCCCAGCTGAAGGTATTCTCGTCCATCTTCTTTAAAGTTTCTGAATCGTAGATGAGTTGACCGTACAAATTTCGAGATTCTGCAATGATTTGCCCTCGATCAGTTTCAATGATCCAATAGAACTCTTCTTGATTTACGCTTTCAAAACTTCGCAATCGGTTGATGTGTTGTTCGATTTTAGAATACGAATCCCCTTCCTCCAAACAATAGGCAATCAAACTAAGTTCTCGGGTTAGGATCGAATCGACTTCTTTGGTTACCATTTCAGAAAATGTAAAATATAGGAATCCGCTAAATAGGAATAAAATGAATATAAACATAATCGAATGCCAAATCGTAATTCTCCATACGATACTTTTTAAAAACCTCATGATGGTTTATTCTTCACTTTTGATTATATAACCAATACTATAAACCGTTTGTATTAGTTTTAAATCAAAGTTTTTATCGATTTTATTTCTTAAGTGATTAATATAAACATCAACTACATTGGTTCCTATGTTATAAGCATCCGTCCAAACGCGTTCTAGAATTAACGTTCTAGATAAAATCTTACCGGCATTTCTCATCATAAATTCCAAAATAGCATATTCCTTATTGGAAAGGAATATATGGAGTCCCCCTCGAATCACCTCTCTCGTAGAAGGATTCAACGTCAGATCCGCTACTTGTAAAAGAGGTGATGCCTTTTCGTGGTCCCGTCTTAATAGACACCGTATACGTGCTAATAACTCCGTAAAAGCAAACGGCTTTGTCATATAATCGTCCGCTCCTAAATCGAGTCCATCTACTTTATCTGCCACGGAATCTTTGGCACTGAGAATAAGAATAGGAATATTTTTTCCATTCAACCTTAGTTCCTTAATCAATCGCATTCCATTTTTCTTCGGAATCATTAGGTCGACAATCATAAGATCATATTCTTCTGCAAATGCAAGTTCTGAAGCGATTTCACCATCGTTCGCCACATCTACAACATAATGGTGCTCTCTTAATCCTTGCGATATAAAACGGGCTACCTTTGACTCATCTTCAACCAATAACAACCTCATTACCATTTCCCCTAGCAATTCACTCAATTTATTTATCGATAGTGATAATCATTATCAATTAATTTATAATAATATCTTAAATTATCAATCTTTCCTGGTCAATCAGGTAATAGTTTCCAATGGTAAAACAACTCTCATCATTAAGCAACATTATAATTTCCTCATTGAGATTTATTATCTAAACTGACAGATACCTTTAAATACTTAATTGCTAATATCCATATTAACTTAACAATCATAAGGTAAGTCCTACATTAACATAGTGTGAAATATTAAAGTTTTTTAATTTTATTTTAAATAGTTTTTAATAATTTTTTTGTAACATTTCACCATCGGTTAAATAAATGATAATGATTATCATTGTCAATTTTGCTTCGATCAAAAATATTTTGGAGGGGGCTTATGATGCAAAATCAAAATAATTCAGGAAAACACTTTTATCATTATTTAGTTGTTTTAATGCGCATTCTATTTGGAATAGGCTGGCTTTTAGCAGGAGTAACGAAGATTTTAGGTGAAGGGGGTTCTTCAGGACATTCATGGTTTACTCAACCAGGAGTATTTCTAAGTGATTATCTGATGAATACATTAAATAAACCGAATGTACCAGATTTTTATAAATTTTTTATAGAAGAGGCAGCACTTAAGCAAGTGTTGGCTTTAAATTATACCATTCCCATCGTTCAGGTGATAGTTGGATTGTTTCTTATCGCAGGGTTTATGACACTTCCAGCTATTCTGACGTGTCTCTTTATGCATATTAACTTTCTTCTTTCAGGTAATATCAATATAATGAGCCTTACCCTTTATACAAGCGCCTTTGGATTGTTACTTAGTGGAAGACAAATGTATCGTTTAAGCTTGGATAAATATTTCAAGTTAAATCAGTTATTGAACTTAACTATTAATAAATCCAGAGATTTAACGATTCCTAAATTTAAAGAAATGCATCCTCAAGACGACCTTAAAAAACTTTTGCAAGACAGTATGAACGAGGTTGTAAGTTCTGTAGAAAAAGCTCAGGTGTCCCAAAATGAGCGGATCGAACAATTTATCACTTATATTCAAGAAACTTACTTTAGTGAAAATAGTCATGTTAAAAAGAAAAGCATGTAAATCATTAATTTGTTAAGCATAACATCATTTTTACAACCCTTTAAACATTTTAGAGGGGAGTTATGTATAGGATAAAAG
>NZ_JBALOS010000315.1:0-3083 GCF_036962765.1 Neobacillus drentensis | reverse complement strand
CGTTTGGTCACCGCTAGTCCTCGGACAACGGGAAGCATTGCCACCCCAGCCGCTTTATATTCTTTATATTTCTTAACGGCAATTGCATAGGTATGGGGCATTTGAAAGATAAACAAGATTAAAAACAAAATCATTGGTACTCTTTGAAATCCTGGCGCGATAGCTGTCCAGCCAATCATTGGAGTGACAGCACCAGAAACACTGCCAATCACCGTATTAAAGGTATACTTCCGTTTTGACCACATCGTATAGGGGAAGCAATAGGTAAACCAGCCTACAAAAGCATAGATAGCCGCTTCGTAAGTAGTTAAAAGTAATAGAATAAATCCAACCCCAGTAAGAGAAATTCCAATTGTTAATACTTGCTTAAGTGAAAAATTCCCAGTTACTGTCGGACGATTCTTTGTTCGATCCATTACAGTATCAATATCCACATCGTACCAGTTATTGAGCGCTAGCGCCCCTGCAATGACCATTGTACTTCCGAAAATGGTCAAAAGGAATACATCCAAATTGGCTGAAAAAGAAGCATTCGAAAAATGTAAAGCTAACCAGAATCCTGCAAAGACTGGCAGGACATTAGCAGTTAAAACATTGGCCTTAAAAAGTAACTTTAGATCAGTCATTATGGTAGATATATTCCGTTGATTTGATAATATAGCTCTTCCATCCTTCTGTAGAGAAGGTACCTCATTATTACTCATTTAATATCCTCTCCTAAGAAGTAATACAAACAAATTTAATTCTAACATACCATGTTAAGATTATCACAATAATTGGTGTTAGGCACTGGAAATGGGTGTTAAGAAAATAAAACAGGCGTCGAGAATCTCTTTATATAAGATGATTCTTCACGCCTGTTTATTTATAGAACTTCGGTTAACACATCACGATTAATTAAAAAAGGTGGTTGTTTCCCCTGTAGTCCAAGCACTAGGTTTTCTGCTGCAAGTTGTGACATTTTCAACCGTGTTTCGTAGGTAGCTGAACCAATATGCGGCAATGTGACGACGTTATCCATTGATAATAGTGGATGATCTGGGCTTATTGGTTCCTGGGTATACACATCTAATCCTGCAGCTAAAATCTCTCCATTTTGAAGTGCCTGGACTAAGGCCGCTTCATCCACAGTGGCCCCCCGCGATCCATTCACAAAAATGGCCGATTTCTTCATTAATTTAAATTCCTTTTCTCCAATTAGCTTTGCTGTGGTCGGAGTTAGGGGTGTCATTAAGACAATGAAATCTGCTTGCAGACAAAGTTCTTCAAGGGTACAATAGGTTGCTTGAAAGGTTTGTTCCGCATTTAGATTCCGTGAGCGGTTGTGATATAAAATGGGCATATCAAAGCCAAAATGTGCACGTTTGGCAATCGCAGCGCCTACCCCTCCCATTCCGATAATCCCTAATGTCTTATGATGAACGTCGACTCCAAAATGCTCCTCACTAATTTTCGATGTCCACTTCCCTGACTTTACCATCTGATTTAATTCAGGCATTCTTCGTGCGGTTGCCAGTAATAAACCAAAAACGGTATCGGCAACACTATCATATAAAACCTCAGGAGTATTGGTCGCCATAATTTTTCGCATCGTAATTTGGGGGAGGTCTAAATTATCATAGCCTACAGAAATATTGCTTATTACTTTTAGTTTAGGCGCCTGTTCTAAAAACTTATCATCAATTCTTAATCCAGAGCCTAAAATCCCCTCGGCATCCTTTAATTCTTTATAAAAGCTAGGCAGTGTCTCCGAATCCAAATTTTCAAAATAGATAACTTCACAAGTATCACCAACATAATCTAAAACAGTTGAATCGACTTTTTTATAGACAATAACTTTTGGTTTCAACATAGATTCCTCACTTTCAAAATAAGATCCACCTTCAGCGATTAACATAACTACATAAATCAATCTTACACTTTACGTCAGGAAAAATAATAGATTTTTGGCTGTAATAGCAAGATATAAAAGTTATTTTTCATACCTTTGTGATAATAATAGAATATAGCAAATATCCGGGGGAGATAAAGTGTCCGAAAATAGTATTACGTTAGAAGAGGAACAGTACAAAGATAAGGAAGAACTCATGATTCAACTGCCAGAAGAGTTTGATATGAAAGTAAATCTCGATTATCTACAGCGGAATAAAAATGAATGTATGTATCAAATTGAAAATGAAACCATTACGAGGGTGATCGCGTTTGACGAAATTCGCACACTTGTACAAATAAGAGTAAATGATAAACACCAAATGATTGTTCACTTTATAGAAGGTAAACCATCTGATACTACGAAAGTGGTCCGTTATATTCGAGATTGGTTTAACCTCGATATCGACTTAACTCCCTTTTATAAAATGGCGCAAACTGACCCCTTACTTAATATTCCCGTTCAAAAATTTTATGGATTACGGCTCATCGGGATACCCGATTTGTTTGAGGCCCTCTGTTGGGGAGTCTTAGGGCAGCAAATTAATTTAGGCTTCGCCTACACATTAAAGAAGCAATTTGTAGAAAAATTTGGTGATTCAATTGAATGGAATGGCAAAAATTATTGGATATTTCCATCCTTTAAACGAATTGCCCAGCTAACCCCAAATGATCTTGCAGATATTAAAATGACTGTAAAGAAGAGTGAATATATTATCGGCATTGCGCAATTAATGTCGGGCGGCCATTTATCCAAGGCGACGTTAATGGAAGCCGGCAGCTTTAAAGAGGTCGAAAAAAGCTTAATAAAAATACGCGGGATTGGTCCATGGACAGCCAATTATGTGCTGATGCGCTGCCTTCATTTTCCGACCGCCTTTCCGATTGATGACGTAGGTCTTATTAATGCAATAAAAACTTTACTAAATATGGATAGAAAGCCTTCAAAAGATGAAATCTTAACGTTATCGATTCCATGGAAAAATTGGGAATCCTATGCAACCTTCTATTTATGGCGGGTTCTCTATTAGTAAAAAGCACTAGCAAGGTATTTTGCTGGTGCTTTTTTATTACATTCTACCTCCACTTAATTTTGTAATGACTAATAACTTCTTACCTGCTGATTGATTTTTAAATAAGGCTGTGTTAAAGGT
>NZ_JBALOS010000314.1:0-8319 GCF_036962765.1 Neobacillus drentensis | reverse complement strand
AAATAGAGGGTTTAATAATATGTTGTTTGATTATATTTTGATTATCTTTCCTTGGATTGAGTTTTTCTTTGCTTTTCAAAACAATGTTGAATGATTTTTACCTGATCATTTCGATTTAGTTTTGTATATTGGATTGCTACATTTTTTCTTTCTTGATTTTTCATGATTCGAATAATTCTACCTTGAAAGGTTATAGGTTCTTCATCCTTACTTTGGGTATTTGGAACAAATAAGGTTCCTGTTATCTGCTCCCCCTCTTGTAAGGGAAAATCCAACTTACTAGAAAATAATGCTCCGCCAGCACTAATATTGATTGTATGTAGTTCATACTCATTAATCATTAGTCTTAAATTTGAGTTTACTCTAAAATTTTCTCTTTGCTGAATCTTTACGATTTCACTTTCCTTTGGCTTTGTTAAGCGCAATAACGGAATGGTATCTTTGGTCCTGCCAATAATCTCTGTTTGAAATTCGTATTTATTCCCAACCGCTAAAAAGGTTACTTCTAATTTGGTTCCGATGGATAATAGTCCGATTATTTCTCGATCTAATGGGATACTGATATATATCTCCGCTTCTCCCACTTCAGCAACATTGGATTTGCAAGTCAAGTCATGGCCTACAAGTTCAATGTTTATTTTTTGGTTTACATTTGGATACATAATGTCCTCCTAAAACAAATAATTCAATTAAATAATGACTATTTCTATTATCGGAAAATGGTAATAAAAGTTAAGTGTTTTTTCCAAATTTTTAACAAAAAAAGCCTTCACAATAATAATTGTGAAGTCCATGAACTATCGTAAGAAATCTACTAGCGACGGTTGAATAATTCGTGCTCCTACAGATAGAGCAGCACGCTGAACATTCTCTTGGGTCTTTAGGTTGGTAATCACTTCTGCCATGTCTACATCCTCTTCACCGGATAATAAGCGTGTTGTTGAAACTTCAAGACCCTCAAGACGAGAAATACTTAGTTCCATCCGGTTCATCCGTGCTCCTAATTCTGAGCGTTCTTTCAAGACATTATCCATTTGACTATCTAATTGTGCTAAGTGCTCAGAAGAGCTTGCATTCGGGGATCGGAAATCCGCAACAATATCGGAAAGGACTTTAAAGATCCCCCCAGCGCCGTCATTGTTAAAAACATCGGTCCCTTTAACATTTATTTGCACTGAGTTATTTTGTCCGACTACTAGTTCAATTTTTTCAGTGTTATTGTTTGTAAATTCATTGGTGGTACTGTTATAAGGAGGTGTTTTTACATCTGAGCCGGCAAAAATAAATTTTCCAGCAATCTGCGAATTCGAAATTTCACCCAAATGCTCTTTTAACTGATTGATTTCTTCCGCAATCGCAATCCGGTCACTTTCACTATTTGTACCATTTAAACCCTGGACAGTAAGCTCACGCACCCGTTGAAGCACGGAGGTTACCTCATCTAGCGATTCATCGGTACTCGTCATCCAAGAAATACCGTCATCCGCATTTCTTTTATACTGATCAATTTCATTTAACGAGGAACGGTAAAACATGCTGCGGACAGCCGTTACTGGATTATCCGAAGGTCTATTTATTTTTCTGCCTGATGAAACCTGTTCTTGCAATTGGTCCATCGTTTTATTGGTTCGCTGTAAATTAAATAATAAATTTTGATTCAATATACTTTGAGTAACACGCAAACTCATTTTACCCCTCCTACAATCCTACCCGGCCCATGCCATTGATAATTTTATCCAAACATTGGTCCATAACCGTAACCATTCGTGCTGAGGCATTGTATGCCTGTTGGAATTTAATCATATTGGCCATCTCTTCATCTAATGACACTCCTGAGACGGATTGTCGGCGATTGTCTACCTGCTGAATAATGACTTCAGAGTTACTCTGCATACGCTGAGCTTCCTGTGAATCAATTCCGAGCTGTCCAATAATGTTCCGATAATAATCATCGGCTGTTGTGTTCGTTCCAGGGAAGGTCAGTGCAGTAAATTTAATATTGGCAATTGCTTGAGCGTTACTCCCATTTCCGGTTGAAGATTGCCCTGTAGATTCCTCTTGCGCTGCAGCTATCAAGTTCAATGAATTCATAATTTCCGGATTTACAGCCAAATCATTTGCACTCGTTCCTACAAAAAATGGCACTTTATTGGTTGATACACCGTTAATATTGTCTAAATTCATCCCACTTTGATGAACACTATTGACCGCATTGGCAAAAGTCATCGCTAGATTATTGATTTTATCCTTCATCGAAGGAATCGTAGATTTCGATGCGCCCCCTAGAATTCCATAAGATTCGATGCGCCCAAGTAATTCACCTGATGTTAAGGTAACTTGAGTATCTCCTATTTTAATAGAAGCAGGATCCACCATTCCATTTGAGGTATCTACAGTAAGCTTATTCACATTTTCCCCAGATACCAACGTAACGCCGCCCACCGAGATATCTACCACACCAGTATCCTTATTTGGAGGCGAAACCTTCACTTCGACAAGTTTCGATAGCTGGTCAATCAGGACATCCCGTTGATCATATAAATCATTAGGTTCATAGTTATTAGGTACAAGTCTTCCAATTTGATCATTGAGACTTCCGATTTGTGCAGCAAGTGAATTAACCGCATCTGTTTTTGTGGTAATAACCAGTTTTAAGTCGTCCTGCATTTGGTCTAACGACTCTGATATATGTTTAAGAGTTTCGGTTACTGCCACCCCTTTTTGGCGCACAACTGCCCTTGCCGCCGCGCTATCGGGATTTTTCGCGAGTTCTTCCCAGCCTTTCCAGAACTCGTCCATTGTAAAAGCTAATCCATCATCAGAGGGCTCGTTCAATAATTCCTCGACTTTGGTTAACGTATCACTTTTTGCTTCCCAGTAACCCAAACTCTTATTTTCGTTGCGCAATTGTACATCCAAATAATCCTCACGTAAGCGGACAAGCTTATTAACCTCTACACCGGTTCCTAACTGGATTTGCATACCAGGAATAGAAACTGGCCTAGTTGCCTGCATTTCGGCCCGTTGACGTGTGTAACCAGTCGTATTGGCATTCGCTATATTATGGCCAGTGGTAGAAAGTGCGGCTTGTTGTGCTGCCAGTCCCCTTTTTCCTACCTCTAAGCTGTGAAAGGTTGAAGTCATGCCTGTTCCTCCTAAAAATAAAACTACCTAAATCTTTGCATCCAAAATGTTGGAATAACGGTTTCTCGCATTAGGACCATAGCCAATAGCCGGTTCTTTCTTGGCGAACATGCCGATTGAGTAATGAATGTATGAAAGTGATGCCTGAATCAACTTTTGGTTACTCTCATTCAACAGGCTAATCTCTTGAATGATCGCAAGCAGTTGCTTGGCAATCTTCGTTAATACGATCCTCGAGCCCTCATCTGCCTGGACCTCAATTAATTCTTCAAGTGTAAAAGAATCTGCATGGATTCCTTTGTGTTCCATATATTTTTGTACATATTGCTTTCTAATCTGTTCAAGCTTTTGTATTTCCTCTACGCACATTCCTTCACGATACACATGGCTTTGCAGCTCCTGAATATTACCATCGACAAGAATGGTTTGCTTCCCTATGGCCAAGTCATGTAATCGTCGATGTGCGTCGACCATTGTTTCCATTGTTTGTATAATTATTTTCAGGGCTTCCATTTTCTCGTCTCCTAGATGGATGTATTCTTCCAAAACGCTGTCATTTTCTCAGCTATTTTGCTGCTATCGACTTGATAGTTTCCGCTAGCAATCTGCTGTTTTAATTCTTGAACCCGTTGTTGACGCTGTGCTTGTTCTGACTTCATTGCTTCAGAGATTTCACGGCCGCGTGAAGAGATGCTCACCTCTGCAGAAGTAGATGTCTTTTTAGTTGTGTTATTTATATTTAAACGATTCTGTTGATTTTGGTAGGAATAAAAACCATATTTTGAATCATTAATTCTCATTTCGAGTCCCTCCTATTCCTTTATTAATCATTATCGGCAGTTATAAAAAAAAGTTTAGACCCAAATTTATATAAAAAGTATTTAATTTCGTGACTACATAATCCGCATAATTGTATCAAAATCACGCATGTATTTCATTATGAATTTGAAGGAGAAAAGTAAAACAGCGGTAGGCTGACTCTTCCGCTGTTCATAAAAAAACTTATTTACGATTTTGTATTGATGGTCCCACCGATAAAATCTATTTGCAGCGCTTGCATTTGACGGAGGTATACTTCCGTTTTTCCAGGTGTATAGGTGTGATTGGGTTTATGAGGGATGACCTCGATTTCTACTCCGCCTTTTTTCCAGTCAATGCTGAGCTCTTCAGGTGTAAAGTTAATTTTTACAGATCCATAGCTTGGTAAAAATCCAATATTGAACTCAGCTGGACTAGGATTGGCGTTTGAGGTAACAATCGAATTGATCGCATCCGTTTTTTTCTCAATCGCAGCTAGTTGATCACCTTCCTGAGAGATTTCAGAAATGGCTTCAAGCCCTTCCTGTTTAGCAAACTCCGCCATATCCTCACTGAATACACTATTATTCTTAAAATTTAATTCATTCCACAACTGCTCTTGATCAATATCAAGATGGGCTGGTTTGCGGTCGATATTCATAGTAGCTGGTACCTGTTTAATCGAAAGCTCGGCAGGCATTTGTTCTATCTCTTGTACGGGCTTTGTTGTACGAAGTCCAATTTGGGCATAGGTCTGCTTTAGTTGGATTTCCGGGAGTTGCATAAATTATTCACCATCTTCATTCATTTTTTGCTGTGATTTATACCTTTTTATCCACCAGCAAACCAAGGTAGTCTGTCATTGCAGCATACATATCCAGTAATTTCTTTGATGGGATTTCTTTTACAACTTCATTGGTTTGATCATCAACAAGCGTTACATAGTACTCTTTCAACTCATCATGAAACTGGAACTTCAAATGAGTATTGGAAGCCTTTAAAAACTCATTCATACTGTTCATGACTTTTTCCGTTTTTTCTTTTGTTTTTGATTGCGATTGAGGTTGGGATTCTGGCTGTTCTTGTTTTTCTGGCAAGATCTCTTTTATTTTCGCTGTGCTTTCTACTTTAGGTACCGAATGTTCCGTATTTTGGGTTGTAGAATTGGACAACTTGTCTAACATTACACTTCCCTCCTTAAATACACCTATTTAAACCTATTATCGGATGAGAAAAGGAAATGTTTAGAGTTATTGGAAAAATTGAGTGGATAGATTTCTATTTATTTTCTTATATAGATATTTTCATATTTATGTTATGATAGAACAAATGTTCCTATTGTTGATTGGAGGAATTTATATGTCTGACCTTTCAAAAATTAATTTGGAAAATCTAAATATGATAACGGGGAAATTATTAGGAGATGGATCCATTACAAAGCAAAAAGGGCGTAAACCTCGTTTTCAATTTATTCATGCTGCAAGTGATAAAGAATGGTGTTATTATTGTTTTGAAAAATTAATGCGCACTTTGCCTCTTACCCCACCCTATTACAAGAAGGTTCACGATAATAGAACTTTAAAAGGGTACACTGAATGTTTCCAGGTTCAATCCCGAACAGATCCTTTTATTACCTGGCTGGAATCAATTTGGTATCAAGATCGAAAAAAAATATTACCTTTTAAATTTTTAGACCAATTTTTAAATGAAATTGCCTTAGCCTGGTGGTACCAAGACGATGGGCATTTATCATTCAAAAATAATATCCCCAAAAAAATTATTCTTTCCACTGACAACTTTTCCAGGGATGAAAACCTTGGACTTAGAGACCTTTTAACAAAAAGATTTAACCTTTATTTTAAACTGGATTCTCAAAACAGGCTTTTATTATACGATCAATTACAAATCAATTATTTTCTTATCTTAATCGATCCATATATTCATCCCTCAATGAAGAGAAAAATAACACCACAAAAACACCCAAAGAAAGTTGCAAAGAGGACAACGATTTACTTACCAACCACCGTTAAATTGTCTAAACCCACACAAGAGATACATAATAACCTAAAGAATCTACAATCTTTATTCGAAATAACCATGAATAGAGATAGTTATATACAATTTTATAAGGATTTCATTTTACATCATGATTTAAATCAAGAAACCAAAGGATATCAAATAATTTTTCATGAATCAGATAGTTTTATTATACAATCAATTAAAAATAAAACGGGACTCAAAGCGAGTCAAATTATTTCACTTTGCTTCCATTTAAATAAGCTAGAGGTTTCAACATCTTTCTTTAATTTATAAAGACTCCAGAAAAATCTGGAGTCTAAAATTAAAGCTATTAACGAAGAAGTTGTAGAACTCCCTGCGGCTGCTGATTTGCTTGAGCTAGCATAGCTTGAGCAGCTTGAGAAAGAATAGAGTTTTTAGTTTGGTTCATCATTTCTTTCGCCATCGTGCGAACATTTACTTTCATAAATGACCAGACTATATCTTCACCCTCTAGCATTCTAGTAGGGGTCGGGCACTTCGGATTCACAATGCTGATGACCATTGTTTCACCTATGGATTTCATCATCATAGCTTTCGCTTTAGATGGTTTATCCTAGTCGTTGAACCTTCTCCATTCTTTCGAAACAGGAGCTTGGCTGCTGATTGCCCAATCTTTTCTTTTTTTAACCATCACGCTTGTCGTTTCCAACTACGTTGTGGTAAGAAAAGCTCTAAGGGTTTTCCAGCAATTCACCCGATTATAATCACTAACCGTTACCAGTTAGGACGACTGTGCTTGTTACTGCTTATGCAGCTAAAGCATAATCTACGTCACGGATACGAGATTCCGCAGCAGTTAGGTTTTCCGAAGATGTATTCAAATTGTTGATTGAATGTTCTAGACGATTTTGGTAAGCACCTAAACGAGAACGTTCTGCAGATACTTTGTTAATTGCATTTTTAGTAATATCCATTGCAGTTCTTGAAGTAGCATCATCAGCAACACTGATAGCACCGGTATTCAAAGAAGTTGCAGTTGTATCCATCTTTGATATAGTTAGCCCTAATTGTTCTGCACCTGAAGTATTAGCTCCAATTTGAATGTTAACAACACTTTGTGCGCCAGTAGCAATTCGACCAGCAGTACCACCGCCATTAGTAGCAGCTACAAGTGTTGCTCCAGCTTGCGTTCCGTTAAGTGAGACTTTTACCCCTAGTTTATCAAAATTAAGTGTTCCAGCAGTACCATCAGCTAGAGTTACTTTTTGAGTATTACCAGCACCATCATTTAGTGTATAGTCTCCACCCGAAAAAGTTAGAGCGTAATTTGTATTTGCTTTCGCACCACTTATATCAATACCTGTTACACCATCACTACCAACTTTAATACCAGTACCACCTGCTCCATTTTTAAGCTGAACTCCAAAAGATCCATCAAGTAATGCTTTACCATTGAAGTTTGTTGAACTTGATATACGGTCGATTTCACTGTTTAACTGATTAAGCTCATCACCAATTGCTGTACGATCTTCTGTTTGAAGGTTTCCATTTGCTGCTTGTGTTGCAAGTTCGTTCATACGTTGAAGGATGTCATGTGTTTCGTTTAAAGCACCCTCAGCAGTTTGTAGTAAAGAAATTCCGTCTTGAGCATTTCGAGAAGCTTGGTCTAGCCCACGGATTTGTCCACGCATTTTTTCAGAGATTGCTAGACCTGCCGCATCGTCACCTGCACGGTTGATACGCTGTCCAGATGATAATTTCTCCATTGATTTACCTTGAGCATTTGAAGCACTTGATAACTGACGATGTGTGTTAAGTGCAGCAATATTGTGGTTAATACGCATAATAATATTCCTCCCTAGAATATATTGAATTTGATTTGTTGGGAAAAATCCCTTTAAAACTTATCTATAATAAACCCTTATGGGTTATTATCAAAATTAACTAATCAAAACTTAATTTAACTTTTACTTTTTGATTAATGGTATTTGATTTTTTTTGTACAATTCTTCTCGAAAAATACTGACTTCTTTTGGTGCATCAATAGCAAACCGGAGTAATCCAGATTCTGTTTCGAGAATGGTAACTTTTATGTTTTCTCCAATAAGTATCGAAGAATCAATTATTCTAGTCCCTTTTTTCAAAAAATCTCTATTTCCTTCATCATTTGGTACCTTAGAAATCCGGATACCCTTTGGTGCATCAATGTCGAGTCTTAATTTAGAACGAACATTTTGAACGGTAACTTTAATGACACCATCTATGATCACTGATTGCCCAATTTCTCTGCCTACAATGAGCACATTACCATCCTCCATGATTCATTTACTATTACAATTCTTATTATCGGATGATCAAAAGAATTGTTTAGTAGTT
>NZ_JBALOS010000313.1:4454-9315 GCF_036962765.1 Neobacillus drentensis | reverse complement strand
TTTCATTTGTTTCTAACATTAATTGCTCATTTTTTATGTATGCTTTTTCGATTTTAATTTTTTTCTTCATCTCTTTACCTCCATTATCCACTTACCTATTTTAGCATAATTCAGCGATTTCTCCCAAGGATTGATGTTTAGGTTAGAAATGGGATAATAAAGGTGATTCCCTTTTGAAAGGATGATGAAAATATGACACAAAATATTGAAATTGAATTTAAAAATATGCTAACAAAAAAAGAATATGAACGACTTATTGAGTCTTTTAAGGTGGACACCAATCAAATTTTTAGCCAAGAGAACCATTACTTTGATACTCCAAATTTTTCTTTAAAGAAGGATAAGTCTGCTCTAAGGATCCGCCAAAAGGGCTTAACCTACGAAATGACATTAAAACAGCCGGCTGCAGTCGGGCTTCTTGAAACAAATCAGCCGATTAGTAAAGAGGAAGCAAAAATGGCAATCCATTATGGCACACTTCCAAAAGGGATCATCCAACGTCTTATAGAAGAATGCGAGATTTCTTTTTCCGATATTGAATATTTTGGTGCCTTACAAACGGAGCGCGCTGAATTCAAGTATGAAAATGGATTGCTAGTATTGGACCATAGTATTTATCTAAAAACAGAAGATTATGAATTAGAATATGAGGTTGAAAACTATCAGGATGGAAAGAAAATATTTTACGAACTGCTTGAGCGATTCAAGATTCCTGCACGTAAAACGGAAAATAAAATTCACCGATTCTATCACCGAAAATACAAACAAACGAATCAAAATGAATCGTAAAGGTATTTCAATGTAGATTTATTTGGAGATATTATTTCCAACATGCTAATTCCTGCTTTTTCTATTAAGAATTGCTCACTTGGCATACATTATTAATGTGTTTAAGTAACAAATTTACAAATTTAAAGCAATTCATTTGAGATATGAAATACGCATTGATAAAATAAATCTACATAATACATTAAGGGAGTTGGCAACATGATTGAAAGAAAGCTTTCACCATTTGAATCCATTGGTGAAGAAACATTACACCGTCTTGTGGACACATTTTATGGCCTTGTTGCGCAACATCCTGATCTAGCTCCAATATTCCCAAATCAATTTTCAGAAATTGCTCGGAAACAAAAGCAATTCTTAACTCAATATTTAGGCGGTCCTGCATTGTATACGGAAGAACATGGTCACCCTATGATGCGTGCTCGTCATTTGCCATTTCCTGTTACACCAATACGCGCCAAAGCGTGGCTATCTTGCATGTCACAAGCAATGGACAAAATAGGCTTAGAGGGTCCAGTAAGGGATGAATTTTATTCACGCCTTTATCTTACGGCCCAACACATGATTAACACGCCAGACGCTGGCGGGATCACAGGTGAAGAAAGTGAATAGTTCAAAATCTTCAAGCGCTAAACGGCATTGCAGTGATAAAAAGCCGATTGAGATATACATGTTTATTGACCCTTTATGTCCTGAATGTTGGGCATTAGAGCCGATTTTAAAGAAATTGCAAATTGAATATGGATGTTATTTTTCTATTAAGCATATTTTAAGTGGACGATTAGCCGATTTAAATATAACGAAGAAAAAGAATTTTGAGAATATCGCTCAAGTGTGGGAGAAAACTGCTAGCAGGTCAGGTATGTCATGTGATGGAAGCCTTTGGCTAGAGAATCCTGTGGATTCACCCTATACTGTTTCCATAGCTCTAAAAGCAGCTGAATTACAGGGGAGGCGGGCTGGGCTCCGTTTTCTGCGGAGAATCCAAGAGGGATTATTTCTAGAAAAACTGAATGTGTCAAATTTAGAGGTGTTAAAAGATTGTGCTAGGAGTTTAGGCTTGGATGTAGAGGAATTCATGTATGATATTCATTCTGAAAGTGCAGCAAAAGCCTTTCAATGTGATCTAAAAATAACTTCTGAAATGGATGTACAGGAGATTCCTACCTTAGTATTTTTTAATGAAAATGTTGAGGATGAAGGAATAAAGATAACTGGTTCATATCCATATGAGGTATATGTCCATATCTTGGAGGAAATGCTTTCGGAAAAACCCATCAAATCTCCTCCCCCTCCATTAGAATCGTTTATGAAGTTTTTTAAATTTGTCGCATCAAAAGAAATTGCGGTTGTTTATAATATGTCTATTTCACAAATTGAACGTGAAATGAAAAAATTACTTTTAAAGCAAGTGGTGGAACAGATCCCCGCTAAATATGGAACCTTTTGGAGATATATTGAAGAGTAGAAGCATGTTGTTAGACGGCATGTTTTCTTTTTTCTGGAAAATTGAAAATGCCTTGCAGTTTTCACACTGCAAGGCATTTTACTATTTATACGAACAAAGGGGATG
The DNA here is from genome assembly GCF_036962765.1 of Neobacillus drentensis. Lineage (GTDB taxonomy): Bacteria > Bacillota > Bacilli > Bacillales > Cytobacillaceae > Neobacillus > Neobacillus drentensis_C. The sequence continues at coordinate 6,956 of NZ_JBALOS010000313.1, read as the reverse complement.
GGAGAAATTTTTCACGGTCAAACAAAGGGGTATATGTTTGTTGTGATCAACTTCACATATATAATATAGCATGCACTTTCAATGTGTGGCAATAAGTTTGTGCTTTATTTCACATAATTGTCAAATATCATAAAATCACGGCATGGACAATAGACATAGAAGTACTAGGATTTAAAACACATTCACGAGGGTGGCCTGTCATTTATGAAAAAATTCCCTATCCTGATTATGCTTCTGCTTATTTTCATTGCTTTTTTTCTTCAAATCCTTGCACTTTTAAAGATTTTCCCGCTTTTGCTTAGTACACCTATATTATTTGCAGCCATATTTATCTTCATTTTTTACCTCAATGGCAGAAAACGTTTTAAAGGATTTTAAAGAGATGGAGCCCTTAGGGCCCCATCTCCTTTCATTATGCTTGTGATAACAATTGCTCTAATTCATTCAGTTTTTCTTCAAATACCTTACAAGCATTTTTAATTGGCTCTGCACTTGTCATATCCACTCCAGCCTTTTTCAGCACTTCAATCGGATAATCTGAGCTTCCTGCACTTAGGAATTCAATGTACCTTTTCACGGCTGGCTCGCCCTCTTCTAAAATTTGTTTGCTTAGTGCAGTCGCAGCACTAAACCCAGTTGCATACTGGTATACATAATAATTGTAATAAAAATGCGGTATTCTCGCCCATTCTAATCCGATTTCCTCATCTATGACAATGTCTTCTTCACCAAAATATTTTTTATTTAATGCATAATAACTTTCTGTTAATGCATCTGCAGTTAAAGCCTCGTTGTTTTGTGCTTTTTGATGAATCATGTGTTCAAACTCAGCAAACATCGTTTGACGGAACACCGTACCTCTAAAGCCTTCTAAATAATGATTGAGCAAGTAAATTCTTTTTTGTTCATCATCAATGGTTTTTAATAAATAGTCGTTTAAGAGTGCTTCATTACAGGTAGAAGCCACTTCTGCAACGAAAATGGAATAATTTCCGTATGGATACGGCTGTGATTTCCGAGTATAGTAACTGTGGACGGAATGACCAAACTCATGAGCAAGTGTAAATAAATTATTTACATTATCCTGCCAGTTCATCAGGATATATGGATGGGTACCGTATGCTCCTGAAGAGTAAGCACCGCTCCGCTTTCCTTTATTTTCATGGACATCAACCCAGCGATTTTCAAAGCCCTCTGCTAATATTTTCGCATATTCCTCGCCTAATGGTGATAACCCTTTAATGACTAGATCCTTCGCCTCTTCGTATTCGATTTCCATTTTCACATCTTTAACAAGAGGGGTAAATAAATCATACATATGAAGTTCGTCAAGACCCAGGACTTTTTTACGAAGCTTCACATAACGATGTACTAAATGAAGATTATCGGTAACGGTATTTACAAGGTTATCGTACACGCTTTCTGGGATATTATTAGCAGAAAGGGCGGCATGTCTCGCTGAATCATACTTTCTTACTCTTGCATTAAAGTTATCCTTCTTAACATTACCACTTAGAGTACTTGCAAATGTATTTTTAAAATTACCATACGTTTTATATACTGCCTTAAACGCATCTCTTCTTACCCGTGGGTCTTCACTTTCTAAGAAGCGAATATAACGGCCATGAGTAATTTCAACATCTGACCCATTTTCATCTTTAATAGATGGAAATTCAAGGTCTGCATTATTCAACATTCCAAACGTATTACTAGAAGCATCCATCACTTCACTGGCTTCCGCTAGTAATGCTTCCTGTTCGGCTGTTAGGACATGTGGTCTTTGCAGATTAATTTCAGCGAGAGCATGCTCATATAACTTTAATTCCGATTTATCATTTAAGAAACCAGCTACTTGGCCCTCATTTAAAGAAAGAATTTCAGGTACAATAAAGGCCAATTGGCTGGCTGCTTGCGAATACAAATTTTTCATTCTATCATCCAAGCCTTGATAAAATGAGTTCGTTGTATCTTGGTCATAACGCATATGTGAATATGTATAAAGCTTTCCAATCCGTTCTAACAGTTTATCTTGGAACTGAAGCGCTTTATATAGAGCCTCGGCACTTTCCCCCAATTTTCCTTCAAATTCCTTAATTCCTGGGATTAGACTTTTCACTTCCTGAAACTCTTTTTCCCACTCTTGGTCATTCACAAAAATATCTTCAAGTTTCCATGTATCTTGCTCAGGGATTGCACTTCTTACCGGTAGTGATTTTATTGCCGTTTCATTTGCCATCTTTCATCCTCCATTCTACATTCCTTCGAAAAAAAGTATCATTACTAAATATTCTCCTTATCTTTCCAATTTCCTTTTAGCAATTGCCAATACGAAAACTATTTACACCTCTATATAGTATGCCCTTCTAATTGTTTTCATTTATCTATTCGAGTGGATTTGGTTATATTTTTGAAAAAATAAAATCTTCGCTTCCTCTTTTTCTCGATTTGAACTCGGAATAAATATTTTCCGTTTTAATTGGAATATTGCATCTCCTTTTTTTT
>NZ_JBALOS010000313.1:868-4434 GCF_036962765.1 Neobacillus drentensis | reverse complement strand
GATTTGCATTTTCAAGCAGTGGTAAATTTCTGATCACAACTTCTTTTCTACGGATTCTTCTATTTAACTGGGTAGTTAATTCTTGTAAGGTTATCAAATCATTAATATTTTTGTTGGCAATAACATCAATAAATAAATAGGTTTGCCAAATAATCGGTGATGTTTGGATAACTAGCGAATGAGGGTTTGGAAGGCCAATTTCTGGTGGCAATAAGAAGAGATTAAGGTTATTGTTATAAATTTCATTGAGAAAGGTTTTATGTTGTTTACATGGATGAAGAGTCCAATTTAGGGTAAAGCTTTCTATTTCCTTGATCCACCTTGATAGATTAAACGGATGATTTATCATTGGGTCTAATAGATCAGTCAAGTCCATTTTCTTAATAGGGTAAAATGAATGATGTGCGAAGGCATTTTTTATAGAGTATGGGGTAATTGCCAGAACAAAATGAAATTGCTGTTTTTCGGGGCAATAGGTTGGTATATAAAGTTTCCCTGTAGAAGTTGTTCGTATGAATTGAAATTGAAAGTTTGACAAAGCAACAATATTATTTTTGTTACGGCGTATTTGGTTGCTGGATAAAATCCATATAGGCTGGTAACCATTCTCGAGATACGTTTGGGTCCGCTTAATAAATATGCTTTCTGGAATCGTTGAACACTGATACTCTAACGCATATTTCTTTCCATTAAACTTGAACATTATATCAGGTCGCTGCTGAATTTCCCTGTCAAAGTACTCTAAAATGGAAGGTATTTTTTGTTTGATCAGCCAATGATAGAGCTGAAGTTTACCCTCCATGTGATAAATAGTTTCATTTTCAAAAAATTCTCGGCAATTCCCTCCTCGTTGATGGGCAAAATGAAATATACGTTGATCCCCTAATTTTAACAAAAGACTTTCCCCACAAATTGGGCAAAAAAACTCTTCTTTGCTGCGAAGTTCTAATAGAGCTTCTTTTTGGTAATCAAGTCCAAGACAGATAGTTACACCCTTTTTTGTTTGTGCAGTTAACAATTAATACTCTCCTCCTTTCTCAATGTTAATTCGTCATAATCCGCATGAATACCTTTTAACCAAATAAAAAAACTCGTCATTTTTCGACGAGTTCTTATCTTTGGCTAAAGTAAGGGCGAGAGCAGCCTTGCTGTTGATTCAAGTACCTTAAACCCCAGATGTCTTTCTTGAAAGCTTGCTTTATCCAACTGTTTGGAAGATTCAAGGTCATTTAAATATTCTTCAACAAGCTTTTGTGTACTTTTGGTTCGGAACAAGAAAGCATTTACTTCGAAGTTTAAATGGAAACTTCTCATGTCCATATTCGATGTCCCGATCGAGGCTAGTTCATGATCAACAATGACAATCTTACTGTGCATAAAGCCTCGCTCGAATTCATAAACCTTAACCCCTGCCTCTAATAGTTCAGGAAAGTATGATCTTGATGCATGAAAGACAATCCGTTTATCCGGTTTGTTAGGTACTAGAAGCCGTACATCAATACCACTAAGTGCAGCTACTTTTAACGCGGAAAATATATCTTCATCCGGAATAAAATAAGGAGAAGCAATCCAAACTGATGTTTCGGCGCTTGCAATCATCGAGAAAAAAATATTTTTGATTACACTCCACTCATTATCAGGCCCTCCAGCAATAAGCTGCACCCCTCCATGACTTTCATCATCATACTGTGGGGATAGGTATTCAGCTGTTAAAAAACTGTGATTTGTCATATAATACCAATCTTGTAAAAATATAAGCTGCAGCGTCCTTACTGCTTCTCCACGGAGCATTAAATGAGTATCACGCCAAAATCCGATATGCTTATTTCTCCCCAGATATTCATCTCCAATATTAAGACCTCCGACAAAACCTATAGTTCCATCAATTATGATCATTTTTCGATGATTGCGGAAATTAAATTTATTATTTAAAAAAGGGAGTTTTACAGGCCCAAAAGTGACCATTTCAATCCCCTCATTTTTAAGTTCATTAATATAGTTCTTTGAAAGTTGCCAAGATCCCACTGCGTCATATAAGAACCGTACTTTAACACCTTGACGTGCTTTCTCAATTAGTATGCTTTTAATTTCCTGGCCAATATGATCATGCCGAACAATATAATATTCAAGGTGGATATGATGCCGTGCCTTTTTTAACTGCTCAATAATATTAGAAAAAGTTTCCTCTCCGTTGGTTAATATTTTTGTGGCTGTATCGAAGGAAATAGGACTATTCCCTAGCTTTTGAGCCAAGTTAAATAATTTCCCTTGATGTTCTCTCATTAAAGTAAGCTTTTCATCATTCCTTGGGTCTTCCTCCCCTTCTACGGTCAAAAAAGCTTGTTTATCTAGGAAATATTTTTTTCTAAACATTTTCTCTTTGCGATAATTTCTTCCAAAAAGGAGGTAAAAAATAAAACCAACTAATGGAAAGCTACCTAGGACAACTAACCAAGTAATAGTTTGAGTTGGATGACGGTTTTCAAGGAATATTACAAAGCCAATGAAAATGACTGACAGCGTAACTAGTACACTCAGGAAACCAAATATCCCACTTGCTAATTGATCCTTAAAGAAAAACCATAGTACGGATAAAACCAATAAAAACAAAATAACCCTTACTGTGTTTTTCAGTTGTCCTCACCTGCCAGATATTTTTTCAAAAATAACTCATACTAAAATACCGATTTCAATTATGAAATCGGTACATTAATTAGCGAAAATGTTTTCGTAATTCAGCAAAAACATTAGCTGAAATTATTTCTTTACCGTATTCTTGAATACGGTGAATCGTAAGCTGTGTTTCATAACCGTACTCAAGCAAAATACTTAATATATCATCAATTTGGTCTTCTTCAAATAAGTCTTCAGGAAATTCAGTAAATAGATAATACTTACCCTCAAAATGATAAAGTTTTGTGACTAAATCATCTAAACCTGAACGATTTGATAAACTAATGACGTCCTCGAAATCTTTAAAACCAATAAGGAATTCTAATGTTTCTTCTTCAAGTAAAATAACCTCTTCATCAGAATCATTGGGATTAAAATGATGATCAAGAATCTCATCAAATTTATCTTCACCTGGAAAGTCTTTTATTTTTTCATTAGGAATAGGCAGTTCAAACTTTTGACCATCTTTTGTTAGTTGTGCTTTGGTTACAAGAATTTCCAAACCTTTATCAAGTGCTTGGACTTGAATCCAAAGAGGACCTTCAATAACAAACTCTTCCTCATCATGAACTTCATCCATCATTTCCCAAAAGAGTTCTTCACTTCGTTCCCGATTGTACCAAATCTCTTCTCGGTCAAAGCCTCTTTCTTCTATATCACCATAAGAAATGTAAAATTTTACTGTATTTTCATTAATGCGTTCAATCTCCATCTAAACATCTCCCTTCCGTTTTCCAGATTGAAGGGACAAAATACCCCCAAGCAGATACTGCCATAGCATTTACTTAAATCCAAAAGATTCTTCAAAGGGCGAAAAAGTAAATACTCGTGTACTTTTATTTTATGACAAAAGCACTAATAAGGGAAATAAAAAAGGCTAAAATCTAAAAAAC
>NZ_JBALOS010000313.1:0-819 GCF_036962765.1 Neobacillus drentensis | reverse complement strand
TTTTATTTTAACAAAGTAAGAAGGAAACTACAAATAAATACATTTTATTTTTTATATACAAAAAAAGACCTCCTATATAGAAGGCCTATTTATTTAGTTAACCATTCGCTGGGCTTCACGCAGCTGGAACGTTCTTACTCTTCTTGGCAGGAATCGTCTAATTTCATCCTCATTATAGCCAACCTGTAAACGTTTTTCATCAATGATAATCGGCCTGCGTAAAAGTCCTGGATTTTCCTTTATTAAACCAAATAGATCCTGAAGCGGCATTGCATCAAGGTTTACATCTAATTTTTGAAATGTTTTTGATCTTGTAGAAATAATTTCATCTGTACCATCTTCTGTCATTCGGAGAATTTCTTTAATTTCTTCCATGGTTAATGGTTCAGAAAAAATATTTCTCTCAGTGTATGGGATTTCATGTTCTTCTAACCATGATTTTGCTTTTCTACATGATGTACAACTTGGTGAAGTGTATAGTGTTACCATTCGATCTTCACACTCCTCTTTTATTTGAGACTATTTATAAATCAGGTATATTGAATAAAGCGATTTGGTCATAATCAGGATGCACCAATTTCGATAATAATTATAAATTAGTAATTTATATCATTGATTATACACCACTGTTTCTTAAAAAGGTATCCTTTTTTCCAAAAAATATTGTTAGACCAAAACATTGAAAAATTTCTTTTACACTATATTAGACGAATATTTCCCTTAAAAGTTTCATATTTTTAATAATTTCATCTTAAAAATTCACTTTGGTAATTATTCATCTCCAATAATGTTCGTCAACGCTATATGAATAATTGAGGG
>NZ_JBALOS010000312.1:0-9742 GCF_036962765.1 Neobacillus drentensis | reverse complement strand
CAATATTCCTTTGGAGGTGTGTTGAGAAAACTTTCTGTCATAGTTTCCAATCATTAGAGCAATGAAAATCAATACTTACCTGAAACGATTTTATTAATAGGATTTCAAAATTACCTTAAGGAGTGTTCTGCATGGGGAAATATATTGTGTTAACGAATAAAGATACCTTCCAAACGATTCTTGAAAACGATGGATTAAAACCGGTAGAAACCTATGATTTCTATTTCTTTGACAATCTAAAGGCGAAATACACAATTGCCGAAGTCCTGGATGAAACCATTAAAATTCAATTATTTGAGAATTATGAAGGAAAAGAATATATCAATCAGATCGCGGTAAAGTTTTTTGAAAAGTTTGACACAATCGAAGCAGCTCGTGAGGAATTAAATGAGATCGTCAAAGCGTCTGGAAACAGTCAAGATTCTGTAAACTCCAAACTGGTAAAATCAACAGAGATAATCGTTTAAGAATTCATTGCTGCCAGCAGTTTATTCCATATAGATTGAATCCGGAGAGAAAAAGTCTCCGGATTTTTATACTTTAATAGCCCGACAAAAAACCGCCACTTGGTAGTGACGGTTGAATAAAAATCGTTAGAATTTAAGTGTTTTTCTAAGTGAAGCAAGTTTTTTTTCTGCCTTTTCTGCAGCTTTTTTGGATCCAAATAGAAAGTTTAACATCGAAAAGCCCCCTATGAATTGAGTTATTTGATACTGTCATTGTATAATGGGCGGAACAAGAAAACAAGTTTTTTGTATACCAAATACCAAAATAATTCGAGATAAATGGCAAATATTTGACTAATCTACGTTCTTAAGATTTGTTTGGTATACAATTTCTAAAAAGATAGGGTGTTGATGACATGCTGAGGTATTTGTTTTTTCTTGTAATTTTATTGTATTTATTCTCTGTGCTCTTTCCCGTCCTTCATCTTAGTGGCCTGATCTCCTGTCTTAGCCTTTTGATTGTCCTTATGACCTTATATCAAGCCAAGCGATTTGTTCAAATTTTAGGAGGAACATTTTTGCTTTTTGGTGTGGTCTTACTTATTTCCAGTGGAGCTCCGTGGCAGCAATACATCCTCTCTTTCGGCTCGATGCTTGACTTGCTAACCATGTTTACGCTTATCCCAATATTAGGGATTCCAATAAGATTAGGGGGATATAGCGGGGGCATACAAAGCATTATTCAAAAGAGGGTAAAAACCTCTGGTCAACTGTATATGATCACGTCTGGTATTTCGTATTTTTTTAGTATTTTTATGAATCTGGCCACCCTGCCAATGACATATTACTCGATTAGGCCTGCTTTAGACGTTATTCCCGTTGAGAATAAGGAGCGATTCATGAGTAGAGCAATCACGCGCGGGTTTGCGATGCCTTTACTGTGGGCACCAGTTACTCCGATTGTCGGGATTGTAATCACGATGACGCATGTAAGCTGGGTCTCCATTCTTCCATATGTAATTCCTTTAAGCATTGTGGGCGTAGGTGTGGATTGGTATATTGGCTCACGCAGGGCAAATATTATGATCCAAAACAAAAAGAGCCTTTCCGTCCACGAAACTGCTGCAACCGTTGAACCAGTGGGTCAGATGAATCGAGCAGGCAGAGTCTTTCAAATACTATTGGCCATCATTATTTTTAACCTGGTCATTTCGCTCGTAGAATCAAAGTTTCCTTATCCATTTTTAATTTTGGTCTCCTTGCTGGTCATTCCATTTTCCTTAGTTTGGTCCCTTTTCTTAAAGCAGGGTAAGGAGTTCGGTGCCCATTTGGTCAAACATTTTCAAACCTTCTCTATAAGTATGAAGGATCAATTCTTTATTTATTTATCGGCAGGTTTTTTTATTTCAACGATTAATGTTACTCATGCGAATGTCTTTCTAGATGCCTGGGTTAACAAGTTTATTCAATTTGCAGGTGTAGAGATCTTTTTAATTTTACTACCGTTAATCCCACTAGCTTTAGCCTTTTTAGGATTGCATCCTGCCGTGTCATTAGCATTAATGACCGAAGGCTTGAATCCAACGGTGGTTGGAATCTCCCCTCATATCTTGACAGTGGCGATGTTAGCCGGCGCAGTATCTGCTTTTCTAGTAGGTCCCTATAATGCCACTTTAGGGCTTATGTCAAGTATCGTCAAGGAAAGCTCCTATAAAGTGTCGAACTGGAACCTTTCCTTCGCAAGTATTTATATCGGCTGTGTCATGGTGTATCTATTTATTTTACAAATGTATTTATCTTAATTATTGGTGCAGAACAAAAGGTGTCAGCCCATTTGGTTGACACCTTTTTCCATTTCATCGGGTATTACGTCCATCACTATCACTAGAACTCTCTTCTTTAATTTTCGCGGCTATTTCCTTCGCAAAGTGTCCAAGACTCCCCTCGCTATACGAACGAATCACTTCAGGTGCTAAAGATGTTAATGCTCTTTTCAGGTAATCCGGTGACAAGCCTCTTTTCATACATTCCGTTTCTATTGTTACTGCTGTTTTGATAGCGAAATACGTGGCTAATTTGTTTACCTCTGATAAAACATTCTCACTATCCATATTGATCTTGCCAAGTACGTGAAAAAGTTCGCCAATCGTAGGAGGTAACTCAGTTTCGGTAATAAATAGGCCATTACCATGTTCCAATAAATCCTTTGAATGTCCCATATATTTGACCCCATATACCTTTAGGTCAGGAAACTTGACCTTTATTTCATTGGTAGGAAGATTTGTTGCCATATTAATGATCCTTGGTGTATATGGGAGATTACCTTGTAGTTTTTTAGAAGCAATAAATGGAATAACTTCTGTTGCTGGCAATGCTAGCACTAAGAGATCAACATCCCTCCATTCACTTTCTGTTAGGAGGTAGCCATTTTGGAAGCCTTGCAGAAAGTGTCCTGCTTTCGTTTGTACCGGATGATAAACGCCAATGGCAATCCCTTCTTTGTCCCAATGTGTCATCATCGCAGTCCCTAATTTACCAAGCCCTACTAAACCGATCCTCTGGTCTTTCATTTTCCATCTCCTCTCTTCTTTTCATCCTATGACTCTTGTCATTTTAAGATAACGATTTTGCAATCCAAAAATAATAAGGCTACCCCAAAAATCAGTTCGCTGCTGACTTTTGAGATAGCCCTTTTATTTATTTATGACCCCTAATTTGTATCTAGTCTAATGAAATAGCTTAGTACAAGGAAACTGTTTATCTACCAGATGATTACTGCCAAAAGAGTGGCAAGGAAAAGTCCGGTTATTACTGGGAAGAAATTCTTTCTGGCCAGCTCTAACGGTGACACTTGTAAGAAGCCGGCAACTGCAACAAGTGACGACCAAGCAATCAGCGTGCCTCCTCCGCTCCAAACTGCACCCATTTGCCCAATAGCTGCAAGAACAGAAGGATCGATGTTACTTCCAGGTCCAATTGCTCCTGACAAAGCACCAGTTAACGGAAGACCAGCAAACCCAGATCCATCTAACCCGGTAATAATACCAACGATTAAGATACTAAATGCTGCAATAAATGGGCTGTGTGGAATATAATTTTGAGCTGCTTGGATCAAATCAAATAAGAATCCTGGCTTAGCTGCATCTTCACCTAACGAAAGGATAGATGCTGAAAAGTCTCCACTTCCCATAAAGAAGTAACCTGCAATCGGAATGACGGGAGCCATTGCTCTAAAAGCGAAAACAAACCCTTCAGTAATATGTTCACTGATTTTATCAAGCGCATGGATTCGGTTAAAAGCAATCGTCGCTAATACTAAGAGAATCGTTGCAACTCCGCCAATAAAGGCTGCGCCGTCGCCTCCCTCAAATCCTGCACCACCGCCAATTTTGGTCTGGAACATAAAAATCATAACAGCCAACATCGCTAACGGCACAATGATAGCAAAGATTTTTCCCCATTTTTGTTTTACCTTAATAACTTCAGCAGTTTCTTCTACTGTAGCAGCAAGTTCTTCGCTAACTTGGAAGAATGCTTTTTCTTTTTTATTAATCTCATTAACAGATTTTTTTGTAATCGCTTTTCGATGTGTTGCATATACAATAGCAAGAGAAGTTAATCCAGTAATAAGAGAAAGAATGAAGGCCTTATCTGAAACTAAGGATTTATCAATTCCTGCAGCTTTCGCACTTAACATTGGGGCTACTTGCATTATATAGTCTGATGAAAGGGCCATACCTTGTCCTGCAATAACAATAACCATTGCTGAGGTCATGACTGGCAATCCTGCACTAACTGCAGCAGGTACTAATAAAGCACAAATTAATGGAACAGCTGGGGTTGGCCAGAAAAAGAGTGAAATCACAAACGTCGTGACCATTAAGACTAAATAAGAAACGTGTCCGTTTACCATTATTTTTTGAATCGGTACAACCATCCGTTTATCTGCCCCTAGATCCTTCAAGGAATTAAGGAGACCGATCATGATGGATATGATTAGGAAAATACTAAATAGCTCCTTTGCCGCAACAAGGTTAGCATTAAAGACGGCTTGAAATCCGGCGATCACGCTGCCTTTATACACGGCTGCCACTAAAAAGGTTCCAATAATAAGTGGTAAAACAACACCTTTTCTAAAAAGCATGATAATAATAACGGCTACAGTGACAACTAGATAGACCCAATGAGCTGCTGTTAATTCCATATTTCCCCTCCGTAGTTTTAAAATAGTTTAAAACGTTTGTAGCGAAGATTCCCTTAACTATTGGAAAAGATCGTAGGAGAGGAATACTCTTTTTATGTAGAATATATTCATGGTGTAAATCCTCTACTTCTAATTTTCTTTTCATACTCCCTAAAAAGATGAACAATGGCAAGTTTCGTTAAAAGAATAAATTTTTGAGAGAATATATTTTGCATACTGTAGATTGTATACCATGATTAAATAAATTTTTTACGGAATTACTGATGGCAACTAAATCCTGAATCAAAAGAACCTTTATAACNNTTTATGTAGTTTGATGGTAAGGATTATTCTAGATCAACCTCCTCTTTTTCACTATGTACACCTTGTAAAGTATAAGGTTGAAAATAATATACCATTATTCTTTTGTCTTTGCAAACTATTTTGAAAATTTAGAAGTTTACCTATATTTATCTTATTGATATTGATTTTGTGGGTCCAATCGGCTAAAATGTAGAAAATTAATGGTACACGGTATACAAGATTTATACATAGATTGATAGCTTTCTAATTAATGATTCCTAAAAAATATAATCCCGAGGAGAGAGTAAAAATGCTTAGAGTTGGTATCATTGGATATGGAACGCTCGGAAAGAGTATAAGTAAATTAATTGCATCAGGAAAAGCTGGCGATGTTGTTCTTCAAGCTATTTTGGTTCGAACCCCGCTCGGCACTTATGACAAATTACCAGATCAATGTACAGTAACTAGGAATGAAGAAGCTTTTTTTAACCAAGATTTAGATATTATCATTGAAGTAGCTGGGCACCAGGCCCTCCAACTTTACGGGGAAAAAGCCCTTTCCTTTGGAAGTCATTTAGTCATCCTTTCGGTTGGTGCTTTAGCGGATAGAAACTTCTATGAGTCTTTAAAAACGGCCGCAGCGAATTCCAAGAAACAATTGATTATCCCGTCAGCAGCCATTGCTGGTTTGGACCGTATCGCTGCTGGGGTATTAGGGGAAATTGATGAGATCAAACTGATTACAAGAAAACCGCCAAAAAGTTGGTATGGTACGATTGCGGAGGAAAAAGTCAATTTAGAAACGATTACTCATCCTGTTTGTATCTTTGATGGCAATGCCAGAAATGCTGCAACATTATTTCCTCAAAATGTAAACGTGTCGGCAGCGTTAAGCCTCGCCGGTATTGGCTTTGAAAAAACAAAGGTTCAAGTCTATGTAGACCCGACCATTCAAATGAATACCCACACTATTGTAGCGAAGGGTTATTTCGGTCAAATGGAAACCACTATTCAAAACAATCCTTTTCAGGAAAATCCTAAATCCAGTCCGATTGTTGCTATGAGTGTAGCAAAAGTATTGCAAAACCTAACTTCAACCGTTGTGATCGGCGTTTAATTTGTTGTAATAGAAAAGAAAAATTCATTTTAAAGAGGAAAAAGATGCGTAATTAGCAATATAAATATACTCACAAATAACAATCAAATCAGCAGATATAACACGAGAATTTTATATACCATTTCTTTTCTAGGAAATGGTATTTTTTATGTTTATTAATTATGATAAATATGTGAATTTCCTATTATATAGATGGACTAACGTAATGCTATGTTAATATTATTGAAATAGTGGTATTTTTTTATTTGATAAAAAGGGAAATATATGAAGAAAAAATAGTAAGTTATGTTGAAATAAAATACCCACTTAATGAATTGGTTTTGAATATAAAGACGGAGGCGATTAATATGTTGGTAGTCACCACAGAAAAAATTGAAGGTTACAAAATTGTAGAAGTAAAAGGGCCTGTATTTGGTCTAATTGTAAGAAGCAGAGGCATTGGCGGTGATATTATGGCAGGGTTAAAATCCCTAGTAGGCGGAGAAATCAAACAATATACAGCTATGCTTGAAGACTCAAGAAAAGAAGCTTTGGACCGTATGATTAAAAATGCTAATCAAATGGGGGCAAACGCAATTGTAATGATGAGATATGACTCTGGAGAAATTGGTAAAAATATGAGTGAAATTGTGTCATATGGAACTGCTGTTGTTGTGGAGACAATATAATGAAATTCGTCATAGGTTATTATGTCTTAGAAGTTATAATCATTATCATATGCATATTGCTTGGATATTTTATCTATGACAAACGGTTTAATCGTAATCACGGTGCAAAAGTCCCCGATGGTTTTCAATCGACAGAAGAAATAAATATCGACCCTGTAACTGGCGAAAAAACAAGAGTGTATTATAATCCTGATACAGGTGAACGATTTTATAAAAAAGATAAATAATTGCAAATGCAAGGAAATTAAAATATCGAAAAAAAACCACGGGTTTTGTAAAAATCGTGGTTTTCGTTTTTTGCATTATAAATTTGAAACATGGTTTAANNGACTAATACTTATTATGAATTGAAAAATAGGGATGGAGTTTCCTTTTATTTCTTCTTTTTTCCTTGATTGACTGCCTCAGTATACGCTTTTCGTGAATTTTCAATATGAATCTTTGTCAAATATTCGGCCATTTCTGCCTCTTGATTAATAATAGCTTCCATAATACGTAAGTGCTCTTCCATCGATTGTACAGGCCGGCCCGGATTTTTATATCCTGTCTTGGCAAAAGCTCGAATATAATCCGATAAGCCACTTAATATTTCATAAAGTTTGGCATTTTTTGCTGAACTGTATAAAAGATGATTCAAGTCACCATGTAAATTAGAGAAATCGTGATCATCCTTATTCCTTAAACAATCCTCTACTTTTTTACTGTACTCGATAAACTTACTTTTGGTTTCATCGTCTAACTTTTGAACAGTTAGTTTAGCTGCTAAAACTTCAAGCGAGGACAGAATCGTAAATACTTCAATAATTTCCTTTTCCGAAATATCTGCGACAATTACACCTTTTCTTGGAACGGTTTTTACAAATCCTTGAGATTCTAGTCTAAATAACGCTTCGCGAATCGGAGTCCTGCTAATATTTAATCGTTCGGCTAGTTCCCGTTCTACTAAACGATCACCAGTTTTGAATTCACCTTCTAAAATAAGATCTTTAATATGAATAAAGACCCTTTCACGTAAAGAAATTAAATCTTCCTCGGCCCAATTATTCCCCACAGTTTCTCCTTCTTTCTAGGTATACATTGTACCAATTATAACTCACACTATTTAAAAACTTCAAATTATTTGGTTGGAATTACCAAAGAAAAAATAGTTCTTACGTAACTTTACTATCTATGGAGATGTTCACTTGGTCTTTTGTAAGATAACACTTCTCCAAAAACAGCTTGCGTTATAATCTTTGTCATCACTTCGGCAATCATCATGACCGTAAATAATCGCGTGTTATTTAAGGATTGTACCGGTGAAAGTGGATCCAGGTAATTAACGACTGCCTTCATATGGTATTCCCCCACTTGTGGCAGCTTTTTATTGACAGCGATCCCAGGAATTAATGAACCTTCTTTTAAGAATATGAACCCAATTTGCCGTTCATCTCCTAAACAAGCATCGATGCCTAAAATAAACGGATTATTGTGTGTTTGATTAATTTCCTTCAGGATTATTTGCATATTTAAGGCATGAACTGGTTTTTCTAAGGTTCCGTACACAGGGAATGGGATGTTAGTTTCTTTCAGCATCGTCCCCAAGATGGGACCGAGTGAGTCTCCTGTTGAACGGTCGGAACCCACACACAAAAATATGACTTCCCTTGAGGTATTGGTTAGGACTTCCCTCAGTTTATTGACAAATTCATTAAACTCATTTCCTTCTGTGGTCTCTTTTACGGAAAAATAGCATGATTTTCCTGCCTTCTCAATGGTCTTTTTCTTGCCGTCAAAAGGCCACATTAGCATCAACCCTCTTCTCAAGTTGTAGTTCCCTATTTCTGTCCATTTGCCCACTGTCATGTTCCCTACACTTCTCTCGAGAATTTTTCCACGTCTACCTATATTTTATGATAGCGATGATAAAACCTTCCATATCCATGCATATAAAAATCACAAAAAAGAATAAGCTTGTTCACATTTCTGTAACAAAATAGTGCCTGACACCAAATGGGTGTCAGGCACTATTTTATTTATACTGACCTTCAATTAATTGAATCCGTTTGTACAATTCCTTATTTACTGGTGTTGGAATACGGTATTGATCAGCTAAGTTTAAGACAGTTCCGGCAAACAATTCGACTTCGCTCGGGCGGCTGGCTTCGACATCTTGAGCCATGGACGGTTTTCCGTCTGGGCTTAAGGTTGCCAATACACTTAACCAATAGTCTAAGTCAGCTTCGGTTAAATTAATCCCTGCTTTTTCTGAAAGCGCGATAACCTCATTCATCGCTGCAATCATCATTTCTCTAGATTTTCCTTCCCCTTGTACCTCGCCATAATTACTCTGAAAAATGGCAACGGTTTGATTGACCCCCACATTTAACATAAACTTCCCCCATTGTCGTTTCACCATATTCGTATCGATTTCATAGGGAAGACCTACTTTCTCAAAAAATGCCGCCACACTCTTTACCTTGTCAGATATCAAGTCTGGTTCACGTTCCCCAATAACAAGGATACCCCTATGGTCATAGGTCAACTGATTTCCAACTTTAACTGCATCCATTCCTTGGGCAACACAATATAAAATATGGTCATCTCCATAAGTCTCTCCAATTACTGCCTCACTGGAAATCCCATTTAGGGCAGATAATATAATTGTGTGCTCACCTACATGATGCAGAACGGACTGAATCGCATCTTTTAACCCATCATATTTTACCGTGAATATTAGCAAATCAGCTGGGTCACATATTTCATCAGGTGTCAGAAATGTAAATTCACAGCGTTCACCATTACAGTAGACATGTTCCTTCTCATATCTTTCGATTCGCTTCCGGTCCGCAATGATCCGTAAATCGGCCTTTGGCATTCTCTTCGAAAAATAATGTCCATACATTATTCCTAATGCCCCTAAACCAATGATTGATACTTTTTTTATCTCCATAACAAATTACCATCCCATTCTCCTGCTCATCTGTTAAATTGGCAGATTTTTTTTATGTATTTTGATTGCAGAATCAATTGTCTCCTACTATTT
>NZ_JBALOS010000311.1:1733-7655 GCF_036962765.1 Neobacillus drentensis | reverse complement strand
CTATACAATAAATGTTTTAACTACAAAAAAATGCTTGTGTAAATATTTAATATAATAATAATAATAGAAGGTGTATTATGGAAAGAATGAGTAGGAAAAAGAAAGTTAGATGGAAAAGGGTTATTTTGTTTATATTTATTTTAATGATTGCTGGTGTAGGTGCTTATGGAGCTTATCAATATAAACAAGGAGTTTCAATCGCTAAGGCAGCAGGTAAATTTAAAGATGATGAGAAACAAGCCAGCTCTTTTCAGGGTGAAGAAGTGAAGTTTGGTAGAATAAATGTGCTCCTTTTGGGAAGCGATTCACGTGGTGAAGAGCATGCAAGAACTGATTCCATAATGATTGCCCATTATGATCAAGAAACACATAAATCTAAGTTAATTTCTATTATGAGAGATACTTATGTCAATATTCCAGGACACGGAAAGCAAAAAATAAATGCAGCCTATGCCTATGGTGGACCTGAACTTCTTAGACAGACTATAAAAGAAAACTTTGATATTGATGTAAATTACTTTGCTGTTGTTGATTTTGAAGGATTTTCCAAAGTTGCAGATATAATTGCACCAGGTGGAATTGAAGTGGATGTCCCTCATGAAATGACGTATGGAATTGGAACAACAATAAACCCTGGAAAACAAATTTTACATGGTGATAAGTTATTAGGATATGTCCGTTTTAGACATGATAAACTAAGTGATTTCGGCCGAGTTCAAAGGCAACAGGAAGTCATTGGAAAGCTGAAGAATGAGGCGTTGAGTATAGGTAGCATTATAAAGCTTCCCAAAATACTTGGTGTTATAAACCCTTATGTAGATACCAATCTGGATACGTCTACCCTCTTGTCATTGGGAAAAGATGTGCTTACGAATCAATCCAATGATCTAAAAACCATGCGTGTTCCTGTGGATGGATCTTTTACGAATGAACAATTTAAAGATGTTGGTGCAGTATTAAGTATCAATTTGGAACAAAATAAGTCAGCTCTAAATGAATTTTTAGCATCGTAATAAAATCTGAAATAGGCAAGTCATTGAGTTTATATTCAGTATTAGGAGTTGAAACGATGTTATCAAATATAGGCATGCCTGGGTTAATATTAATCCTTATTGTAGCACTTGTTATTTTTGGACCAAACAAGCTTCCAGAAATCGGTCGAGCATTTGGAAAATCTATTCGAGAGTTTAAAAAAGCAACTGAGGGTATAAAAGAAGATATTAGTGAAGAAATTCGAATAGAATTTAATGAAGTCAAGCCAGATAAACTTAACTTAAAAAAATAATAATCTTTATTTAATNNCCATCTTGCATTTTTAGCAGTATCTTAAGTAAGAAAAATAGATAAATAGAAAAAGCACCATAGTTGAGGAACTCAGAAATGAGTTCCTTTTTATAATGTCTTACAATGAAGATTTATTGTAAATAAGGACAGCAGGTTTCTTTTTAACATAATTAATACGATTTGAATGTATAAATATACATAAGAATTTTTCTCAAGAACAACGTAGATGAGCTGTAAACCCATAGGAGGAAAATATGCATTTGTTATCTATATTGCTAATTGGTATTGCGGCAAATCTTGATAATTTAGGAATAAGTGTCTCATATGGATTAAGGTCAACACGGATTCCCTTTGTTTCTAATTTAATTATCGCTATCGTTTCCATGATATGTGCTTATCTTTCCATAATTGCAGGAAAATTCATTTCAGAGTTTATTTCTATCGGTATTGCCAATTTAGCAGGTGGTTTGATCATAATTTGCATTGGGATTAAATGTATCGCAGAGGAACCGGGATGCCCAAAATAGTAGGAGATCTTGGCGGATTAAGCATGATGACATGGCTGACTACAGCGTATTTGCTCACATCAACTGCAGTTGTTCCGATTGCTGGAAAGTTGGCTGACTTATTAGGTCGCAAATCTGTATATGTTGCTGGACTTATTATTTTTATGGCTGCTTCTGCACTATGCGGTATGGCAAATAATATGACAGAGTTAATTATTTATCGTGGTATACAAGGAATTGGTGGCGGTATAATGATGCCGATGGCGATGATTGTTATCGGGGATTTATTTACTGGAAAGGAACGCGCCAAATTTCAAGGTGTATTCGGAGCAATTTACGGGCTTGCTTCCGTAATTGGTCCACAAATTGGCGGATGGATTGTAGACGCCTTGAACTGGAAATGGGTATTTTACATTAACCTTCCTGTTGGTATTTTGGCTACCATCTTCATAGCAATTGGGATACAAGGGCGTAAGAATACAGGACCTATTTATTTTGATATTACAGGCATGTTTACGATGATTGTAGGAGTAGTAAGCTTACTTCTTGCTCTTAGCTTTGGTGGTAAAGACTATGCATGGGATTCTTGGCAAACTCTTGGATTATTCGCGCTAGCTGTCATTGGTTTAGTGAGTTTCGTTATTGTCGAAACCAAAGCAAAAGAGCCGATTTTGCCGATGTACCTATTTAAAAATAGAACCTTCTTGTTCCTGAATTTAGTTGGATTCTTCATGACAATTGGAATGTTTGGTGCCATTACATTTGTTCCATTCTTTATGCAAGGAATTTTAGGGGTTAGTGCAACCCAATCAGGAACCATTATGACACCAATGATGATTTCTATGATTATCACCAGCATTATTGGAGGTCAGGTTGTCTACAAAATCGGAATCAAGCCGCAAATTATGACAGGCATGTTTAATCATGGCTGGTGAACTCTTTTTATTAACAACCATAGATATGGGTACGAGTAAATTAGTCGCCACAAGTTATATGGGAGTGATTGGTTTAGGTTTAGGGTTGGTGATGCCAACGATTACCTTAGCTCCACAAGAAAGCTTTTCAAAACAAGAACTAAGTGTCGTTACCTCTTCGAACCAATTCTTCCGTTCCATTGGGGGGAACATTGGGGATTACGATTTTAGGTGCAGTGATGAACAGCAAATCAGGAACGCTTCTAACGGACAAACTTGTTCCATTCTTGAATACATTGCCGGCACAAGCTGGACCTTTGGTATCAAAACTTAAAGATATGATTGCAACTAATCCTCAAGGTTTGTACCAAATGCTGTTTAGCGCTGAAACCATGAAAAAAATGCCATCTTTTCTAACTGATAAAATGGTACCTATTTTAAAAACGTCCTTAATGGATTCTTTACACAGTGTATTTTTCGTTGGATTAGGATTTGCTGTGATTGGAGCTGTCTGTACGTTATTCATAAAGCAAATCAAATTATCCAGCAAAAAAGCTGCTGGAAAGCCAGATGAAGGAGAACAAGGAAATATAAAAATTGTTGCCGCCCCATCCAAATAGCCTGTAATGAATAGTACAATAAACATCCCAATTTCTCCTTTTATTTCTAAGAAATTGGGTTATTAAATATTGAAAAAATTTCATCTTTCTACTTAAGGGAATAAGCAACGCTGCATCCTAAGCAAAAGGACAGCCGTAATTGGAATAAGGGGTACGAAAACCTTTCTAATTAAACCGAAAGCAAGATTGTGAAGTATTGTACTTAAACTATCGGGTGGTTGGCTGGAACCGAGCAAAGCTCTTTTTTCTTATTCAAGTAACGGAGTTTAATTTAATAAGAAGTTACATATTATCTAACAATGGAGGACACGTTATGTATTAAAGTTTATAACTGAAAGGACACATAAAATGGATAAAGTGGTTATTTGGTCATTATTTATTATACCGTGGATTTCTTTGATCTTTTTAAACCGTTTATCAATTCGAAGATATATGCCTGTTGCTCTATTTGCCACAGTGCTGAACACCATAATAGCTCAAATGGCATGGTCATATAACTGGTGGAAATTTAAGGATACCCTTTTTACTTGGGACAAAATTGCACCATTATTTACAGTTTATGGTGTTTTCTTGATCGGTACGATATGGATATTTCACTTTACATTTCGTAAATTTTGGATATATATTTGTGTTAATTTATTAATCGATCTCTTCTACGGGATGGGTCTTACTAAAATGTTGAACAAGCTTGGGTCTAGAGAAAACGGAAGTTTCTCCCCATTCCAAAATCTTTTGGCAATGACCATATTAGCCGTCATTCTATATCTCTATCAGTTATGGCAGGAAGGAATCTTTGACAAGGACAAAGTTCATAAGATTGATTAGATCGTTTTATAAAGAAGATACATTTTTTCAACTAAAATGTGCTTGAGTTAAGGAAGAGGGTTGCCGCAGCAACCCCTTTTTTATTGTGCTAACGGGTTGCAAGAGTTAAAGGAGTCAAAATAAATTATTAAACTAAAGAATGCTAGAGTTAAACAAGGTGTTGCTGTGGCATCATCTTTTTTCTTATTGAAGCAACGGGGTAGTTTTGTGGAAGAGTCCTGTTTGATCTTTGTTCAGCAATCGGGAAAGAATATAGAATATGATGCAATAAAGATCCAAATATTTTTTTTATGCTTAATTAACTTCCAACAAGCCATTCATAGAAACCTCGAATTTACAGCATAATGTTATAAAGGGAATGATATTAAAACGAAGTTCAATATTTGGAAGGAGAAGGGGCAATGAGTAGCAAGCATGAGGTCGGTTTTACATCAACAGAGATTGGGGCGCTATGGTCAACTTATATTAGTGAAAGTATGAACGTTTGTTTATTGAAATATTTCTTAAAACACCTTAAAGATGAAGAATTAAGACCATTACTTTCTGAGTCTTTGAATACCACTCAAACTTATCTTGAAGAGGTTAAGAACATGTTTATTCAAGAAAAGTTCCCTGTTCCAAGGGGATATACGGAAGAGGATGTAAACTTATCTGCACCCCCTTTATTTTCTGATCCTATTTCACTTAGTTATTATACAGTATGTGCAAGATTGCGATTATGAATGATGGCATGTTGTTGACAAGTGTAGCCCGTGAAGACGTACGCTTGTTTTTTTCAAAACGTATAACCTCTTTTTTAGAGTTTTATAATCAGTCAGTCCAGATGATGCTTACAAAAGGAATTTATGATCGACCTCAATTTATTCCCTATCCAGATCCCATCGAATTCCTAAAAGAAAAGGGAACTATTTTATCTAAATGGTTTGAACCCAGTCGGCCATTAAATGTTTTAGAATTAACTGATATATTTTTCAATAGTGAACGTAACCTTCTTGCCAAAATTTTTTTAACGGCATTTATTCAGATTGTCAAAGATGAAAACATCAAAAATTATCTAATTCGAGGAAAGAAACTGGCCCAAAAGCAAATAGAGTTTTTAAACGATACTCTAACTAAAGATGATCTTCCAGAGAACTCAATGATCAATGCTACAGTATCTTTATCGACCGTGTCCCCCTTTTCAGATCGACTCATTCTGGGGATGATTACAATGGCTAATTCAATCGCCATTACCTATATCGGCCACGCAATACTCCAAATTTCTTATAGAGATCATGATTTACGGTAAAAATGGAATAGAAATGTTGATTGAACGAAAATGGATGGAAGAACCTCCTCATACACTCGATCGAAAATAGATGCTAAGAAATAAAAAAATTAGGTGTCTGTACTCATTCACTTGAACGGAAAGAATAAGGTATATCTCTTGAAGAAATAATCCCTATACATGTAATCATTTCTGATATATCTTTATTCAATTATTGGACGCTTTTCCAGAATAGGTAAAGCGTCTTTTTGTTAATATTCAAGTAACGGATGCGATTGTTAAACAGGAACGGCCGCTTCTTTTACTAACGGGTTAGTATAGTGAAATAAAGGATTAATCCTACATAATGGTGCACCAATTGTCGGATGGATACATTCAACTTCTGCTATTCTATTGATGAAGGAGGTCATATAATGGATTTGCTTAAGAATATGAATGATGCAATGCAGTATATCGAGGAAAACCTTACTAACGAAATAGACTTCAAGATAGTGGCAAGGTTAGCT
>NZ_JBALOS010000311.1:668-1696 GCF_036962765.1 Neobacillus drentensis | reverse complement strand
TCATTTTAAAAGAATGTTTTCTTTCCTTGCAGGAATTACGTTATCAGAATACATTCGCCGAAGACGACTTAGTTTAGCAGCATTTGAGTTTAATAATAGTAACATAAAAATAATTGATGTTGCGATGAAATACGGATACAGTTCACCGGACTCTTTTACTAGAGCTTTTCAAAATTTACATGGTGTAACACCGTCAGAAGCAAGAAACAATGGACAGCAATTAAAAACCTATCCACTAATGACCTTTCAATTATCAATTAGAGGAGGAAATGAAATGAATTATCGAATTGAACAAAAAGAGGCATTTAACATAGTTGGTATCATGAAAAGAGTTCCAATTATTTTTGAAGGAGAAAACCCGGAAATTACAGCGATGTGGAACTCTTTGACTATGGAAAAAATAGATCAATTAAAAAAACTCTTTAATGTTGAACCTAAAGGGATGATTCAAGCATCTACAAACTTTTCTGAAGGACGCATGGAAGAAAAAGGAGAGCTTGATCAGTATATAGGAGTGGCAACCACACAAGAATGCTCTGAAAACTTTTCAAAACTTGAAGTTCCTACCTTAACATGGGCGATATTCGAATCAAAGGGACCTTTTCCTGGTACGCTACAGGAAACTTGGGGAAGGATTTATTCGGAGTGGTTTCCATCTTCCAACTATCAAGTAACAGAAGGACCCGAAATCTTGTCGATTAAAAGTAAAGATTTAACTTCACCCTCAGTAAAAAGCGAAATTTGGATTCCAGTTTTGAAAAAATAAATTAATTTTTAGATCACTGAGCTGTTTCGGCAGCTCTTTTTTAATATTACTATTCTTAGTAACTTTATTCAGAAATAAATGATGTTTATAATGATAATATAAAAAACGTTGGCGGTAGAAACAATATCTAAATGATTAAAAGGAGGTAGAATTATGTCCAATAACGTAAGACCAAGAAAAATAATTTTAGATTTAGCCGTTACTTTAGATGGTTTTATTGAAGGGACAAATGGGGAAGTTGATTGGTGCATTATGGACTCTG
>NZ_JBALOS010000311.1:0-605 GCF_036962765.1 Neobacillus drentensis | reverse complement strand
AATCTTATATGGAAGAAAAAGCTACGATTTATGGGGACAATTTACTCCTGAAAATGAAAATACTGATATTGAAAAAGAAATTTGGGAATTAGTTCATCGTAAAGAAAAATATGTGTTTTCCAGAACGCAAAAAGGGACCGATCATAAAGTAATATTCATAAATGATGATATTCTTGAAGAAGTAAATAAATTAAAGAATAAGCCTGGTAAAGACATCTGGCTATATGGCGGGGCAAGTCTTATTACATCTTTTATCAATTTAGGGCTTGTTGATGAATTTAGATTATCTGTTCACCCTGTTATTCTTGGAGAAGGAAAACCGTTATTTATTGATATAAAACAAAGGTTGAATTTAAAAGTGGTTAATACAAGAACGTTCTCCTCTGGCGTTGTGCAACTAATCTATCATTTGAATGGGAATTAATAATAGTTCATATTCCAAAGATAAAATGCAATAAATATCATTAGGAAATACTCGAAGTAATTGTCAAATCTTCAACTAACATGTGCTTGAGTTCAATATATAAGACTGCTACGGCAGCCATTTTTTCTTCTTCAACTAAAGACGCAGGTTAGCTGAACAAGAAATGATATAATATGGTATT
>NZ_JBALOS010000310.1:0-3960 GCF_036962765.1 Neobacillus drentensis | reverse complement strand
AATAACACCTTCATTACTGTTGATGAGGAGTTAACCTATGTTAATTATTATTTAGAAATACAAAAAATCCGATTTAGGGACAGGCTGCATTATGAGATTTCAATTGCCCCAGATGTATACCAAGCAATAACCATTCCTTTTTTAATACAAACCTTTGTCGAGAATGCTTTCAAACATTCTTTTGAAAAATATATGGGAGAAGCATACTTAAAAACAACAATTGAAAAAAAGGGAAATGCAGTCCACATAACGGTGTGGAACAACTCACCTAGTAGGCATGAGGAACTGCCTCATGAAAGTGGACTTGGTTTAGAGAATATTACAAAACGGCTAGAGCTTTTATTTCCTTCTGGTCAAACGTCTGTTCAATTAAACAACTTAGACGATGGGTCAAGCGTTTTAGCTATTTTTCCGTTCGTACTTAAGTCTGAGATTTAAGGTAGGTGCACAATTAATATGAATATCCTGCTAGTAGATGATGAGCCGCTTGAATTAGAGCAGCTTGAGTATTTAATTGTTAAAAAATTCCCAAACTGGAATTTTTTTAAAGCCCAAGATGCTTCCAAAGCGCTCCAAATCGTAAAGCAACATGACATTTTTTTAGCTTTTCTTGATATTCAGATTCCAGGCAAATCAGGATTAGAATTGGCGAAAGAGTTAACACGCTCTTTTTCCATGGACATCATTATGGTAACTGCTTATCAGAATTTCGAATATGCTCAAACTTCGATCAGGCTTGGTGTCGTTGATTACATTACGAAACCAATAATTGAAGATGAATTAATGGCAGTGTTAAGCAAATATGAACGTTTGGGAAGGTATTCAGAGCAAATTGTAAATGCGTTAAAAATTATTCACCAGGAGTTTAGTGAAAAATTATCGCTAAATTACTTAGCCTCAAAAATTCATATTAACCCTGCATATTTTAGCAGGAAATTTCAAGAAGAAGTTGGGATTGGTTTTTCTGAATATTTAAACGAGCATCGGTTAAAGGAAGCTCAAAAAATGCTCATCGAATTTCCCGATTTGAGTATTAGTACCATTTCAGAAAGATGTGGATTTAACAGCCAGCATTATTTTAGCCAAATCTTTCGCAAAATGACAGGACTGTCACCAAGGGACTATCGTTTAAGGGAGACATTCCATTGAAAAGAAGTGATTATCAATTCTATATAAGTGGTGCCATTAGACTTGGTGTCAGCTTTGGTGTTGTTAGTTTATTGGCCCGATGGGTGACTGGAAATACGATTCTTTCCTCACCTGAGACATTGATAAAGTACGGCCTAGTCGGCGGAATTGGCTATTCTCTTATAGGGGCCCTATGCTTTATTTTATTTGGCTTTTTGGCAAAAAAAATTCATGAGAAATATCCTGACCAACATACCATTGGGGATGTTTTAAGACAAAAATTAACACCAAGCGGATATTGGTATATGATTTCCATTTTGTTTTTAACAAGCTTTTATTCCATATTTATCCAGGCGATGGGAGCTGGAATTCTCATCCATACTATTTTTCCATTTCCTGCTTCTATCGGTATATTTTTCTTTTTAACATTTTGCTATTTTATTGGTGGAGTCGGTGGGATGCAGCGCCTTCATCAACTCGCAGGTGTAATTGTCACCATTATTTTTGCAACTGTCATTATCATTCCTGTTTTCTTTTTCATTCAGGAAGGAATTTATCCCATCTATGACGGGATTAAGCTATATCATCCCTATTTATTGTATATAAAAAACACCGACGCCATTTGGTTTATTTTCACAGCGGTCTTTGTCTTTTTTGGTCAAATTTTAATTGACAGGGCCACCTGGCAAAGAATATTTATCCTTCAAAAAGATAAGGTACGTGTTACCTTTACCTTAACAGGCTTGATTTGGGCAACCATCCCCCTTGCTTTATCTTCTCTATTGATGATTGTTATTTTTGGAAGAAGTTTTGAAAATATTTATACATTATTTATTGAGCTAGTCGACAAAATTCAATCGACCGTACTTATTGTCTTATTTGTCCTATTTTGTTTAGGTGCCATTGCATCAGCGATAAGTTCAGAATTGCATGCTACAACTACCTTATTTGTAAGAAATGTAATGGAATTGATTCGTCCACTTACCAAAGATGAAAAATGGAAATATACCTATATTTTTTCCGGGTCAATATGCGTAATTTTAGTAGCAACCGTCAGTATTCTTACGCCTACCCCGCTAACATTATTATTTTTCTTCGGGAATATTTATGCTGCAATGATTAGTCCGATGCTTTATATCATTCAAAGCAAAGACGTACAACATTTCATCATCCCCTTTTCATCTTTCATTGGGGCTCTTGGAGGCTTTATATTTCAACAAGTAACCAACGATTTGAGAGCTATTTGGCTAAGTTTTGCGATTTCATCTTTTATTTGTTTAATTGTCTTCCTGTATAAATCAATCACAAAAAAAAGAATACAGGAATTATAGGGGGAAGTACTTTTGGGACAAAATATTGCCCTACTTGAAGATCAACACAGCCTTAGCCCAGATTTATTACCTACAAAATCTGAATCTAGAACGTGGAAGGCTGGTCATTTTTTCTCTATTTGGATGGGCTCAGTTCATAACGTCCCATCCTATGTAACGATTGGAGGATTCTTTGCTCTTGGTATGTCTGTTTGGCAGGTTTTCTTCATTATTATGCTCTCTTCCCTATTACTGGCTGTGATGATGGTTTTGAATGGTCATGCTGGCAGTAAGTATGGAATCCCTTTCTCCATTTTGCTCCGTTCTAGCTATGGTATGAAGGGTGCGCTATTTCCTGGGGTCCTAAGAGGTGTTATCGCCGCGATTATGTGGTTTGGTCTCCAGACTTATGCTGGCAGTCTAGCAGTCACAATTTTAATAGGAGAATTTTGGCCTGCTTATTTAACATTGGGCGGAGGATTTAACTTTTTGGGTCTAAATCTCCCAGGGCTCCTATCCTTTCTTCTTTTCTGGATGATAAATGTTTTATGTATTTTTGCAGGAATGGAACGACTAGGGAAATTAACAAAGTTTGTTTCCCCTTTAGTTTTTGTTGTTTTTGGGGGAATGGCCATCTGGTCTATCAATCTGGCTGGCGGAATTGCTCCCATATTAAGTTATAGTGTAAAGGGAGTAGAAGGAAATAGTTTTTTCATTTTTATGTCTTGTGTGTCTGCAATCATGGCAACCTGGGTTGCACAAATTTTAAGCGTAGCTGATATAACTAGATTTTCCCGATCTAATAAAGATCAGTCAATTGGACAAATATCCGGTTTGATAATCACTTACTTATTATTCGCTGTAGCAAGCATTACGATTATTGTCGGCTCAGAGATTGCATTCGGGGTTCCGATATGGAATTTCTTAAATGTCGTTGAAAGATTTGATAGTAAATTTGCTATTATTCTTTCATTGATAACAATTTGCATCTCGACATTATCAGTTAATATAATTGGAAATATCATACCTGCTGGTTTTCAGTTGACTGCCCTTTTCCCAAAAAGACTAAATTTTAAGACTGGGGCTTTAATTGCAACCATCATTGGAATTCTTATTATGCCATGGAAGCTGATGGAAAATCCGACTAGTATTCTTGCCTTTTTAAATATCGTTGGCGGTCTGTTAAGTCCAGTAATCGGCGTCATGCTTACACACTATTTCCTCATTTGTAAGAAAAAAATTAATTTACAAGAGTTATATCCTTTAGATCTAAAGGATCAATTTCCGTATGGGATAAATATTCCTGCCATGCTTGCTACACTCATTGCAGGTATTATTAGCCTATTAGGAAACTTTGTACCCGCCTTCGGCCTCTTAACTAGTATTTCGTGGTTTACAGGGATTTCATTAGCTGTCCTTTTATATCTATTATTTCTTTATACTAGTCAACTATTAGCAATTAAATTCGGAGATATAAAACAAAGTGAATCAAGATAAAAGGGATATCCAATATGGATATCCC
>NZ_JBALOS010000309.1:0-1196 GCF_036962765.1 Neobacillus drentensis | reverse complement strand
ATACATAAAAGTACCCGAGAGGGCAGACCTTTTTTAAATGTCTACTCTATCGGGTACAGTTTAAATATCTGGCCGACCTTATAATACGAACGGGTGCTTTACTTGAATAAGAACAACATAAGAATCTAAAATCAGGTGTGAAATTTGAGAGTGGCAAAAATGGTTGTGTTTATGTTTTCTTGCAAATACTTTTATAAAATGTTAAACTTTAGAAGAATTATTTTTGTTCGGTGTAAAGGATAGTATAAGATTAACTTTTCGTCTTGATGATCACTGAGTGCAAGGATAGTAACACATTGTGTGCAAAGCACACAGCAGGAGGAAACAAAATGGAACAAGGTAAAGTAAAATGGTTTAACGCAGAAAAAGGTTTCGGATTCATCGAGCGTGAAGGCGGAGAAGACGTATTCGTTCATTTCTCAGCGATCCAAGGCGAAGGTTTTAAATCTTTAGACGAAGGTCAAACAGTTACTTTTGACGTTGAGCAAGGTCAACGTGGAGCTCAAGCAGCTAACGTGCGTAAAGCTTAATAATAAGAACAAAATAAAGCAGGCTCTTAATTGAGTCTGTTTTTTATTTTTTCTTTTAAAACAAGGAGCCCCACTCTCGAATGAGTAGGGCACATGTAAACATGTAAACAAGTAAATCAAATGGTAAACAAAGTGTATCACATAATCAAAAATTCTCCTAATTATCTTTGAATAAAAATTTAAAAGTGCTTTTGTAGAGAGTGGCTAAAATTTTCACTCTTTTTTTGTGTATGCTAGGTGGATATATCGAGAGTAACATATTTTATTTCATAGATGGGGAACGGTCAGAAAGGCTGTCGTAATAGCTTATTCTCCAGAAGAAATGAAAAGTTTAGTTTGAAAACTGTATAAGAATTTAATTATTGATGATATGGGATTACAATCAGGAGAAATTTCGTTTGAGACAACAGAATTATTGTAAAATAAGGCTACATCTTTTTTGCTTTTTAACAATGAAATCGTCTTAATCTATGAAACTAACGGAGCAGGTTATTTTTAAGAAAATAAGATATAAGGGAATTTATTGGCTTAAGGGGTTATAATGGCTCACAATTTATATATCTAAGCCTACATCACTTATGGAGTAACTTGAAACACCCAGATTTCTTATGCTGCTTATCCCCAATAAAAATAAGCATCCGATTATTCGGATGCATACTTAATTAT
>NZ_JBALOS010000308.1:8121-10036 GCF_036962765.1 Neobacillus drentensis | reverse complement strand
ATACAAAGTTGATGGAAAAGAGAAAAAATGTTAAGTTGTAAATATAATTTATTCGTTTATTAAACTAACGAAAAAAGGCAAACGCTTTCAATAGGAATAGATTTCAAAGTTTATCTAAAAAAATCACAAATTATTCTAAAAAAAGAACATTCAATAAAAGTCTAAAGATTCTTAAAATGAATACAAGAAAACGTTTTCAGTTTGGAGGAAATCATATGAATGTAATTAGAAAAGTGGGTCTATTCATCGATTCTATTTTTGAAAAATTCACTCTACTTGCGTTACTTGCCTTAATTTTTGTCGTAACCACTCAAGTAACGACACGGAAATTATTTAATTTTGTTTTCTTTTGGTCAGAGGAAATCACTCTCTTGTTACTAGCATGGTTTGCCTTTATGGCCATCGCTATTGGATTTCGTGAGTATATCCATTTAGGAATTGATTCTTTCACGAATCTATTTCCGAAGAGTTTTAATAAGGTCTTAGATAAAATCATCAGTGCCTCTATTTTTGCTTTCGGTTTGTACCTGGTAATACAGGGATGGGGCTTTACGGTTTTGATGATGGAATCCACTCTGCCGGCTACAAAACTGCCAAGCAGTGTCACATATGCGGTCATGCCGATCACCGGAATTATGATTTGTGTATATTCGCTTCTACAATTCTTTAACATTAACACCACTCGCCACAAAGAGATAGAGGAGGGTATGTAACGTGGACAACAATACAATTGGAATCATCATCTTACTTTCAAGCTTTGTAATCTTAATCTTACTTCGTTTTCCCATTGCCCTAACTCTGATTGCATCGTCATTACTAACGGTAATCTATCTAGGGATACCTCTTCCAGTAATTGGCCAGCAGATGATCCAAGGGATGAATTCCTTTTCTTTACTGGCGATTCCGTTCTTTATTTTGACTGGACAAATTATGAGTGAAGGCGGACTTGCTACTCGAATTGTGAATCTTGCCAGTTTAATGGTCGGTCGAATCCGCGGGGGCCTCGCTATGGTGAACAGCGTCGCTGCCTTGTTCTTTGGAAATATCTCCGGTTCTGCCGTAGCGGACGTTTCCTCTGTTGGGTCAGTGATGATTCCGATGATGAAAAAGAAGGGGTATGAAGCAGATTACGCTGTGGGTGTAACCATCGCCTCTGCCATTCAAGGGGTTGTCGTCCCGCCAAGTCATAATCTTGTTTTATATTCCTTAGCAGCCGGTGGTGTGTCGATCGCAAGTTTATTTATGGCTGGGATTGTTCCTGGATTTATTATGTTAATTTCCTTAATGATCACTGGGTATATTATTGCCAGAAAACGAGGCTATCAAAAAGCTGACCCTGTTCCAAAGTCAGAAATTGGTGGTATTCTTCTCCACGGACTTCTATCTCTAAGCCCAGCAGTCATTATCTTGGGCGGGATTTTGAGTGGATGGTTTACGGCAACGGAATCAGGAGCATTAGCCTGTTTGTATTCTTTTATTCTAGCATTTGTTGTCTACAGAGAAGCTAAGTTCACGAATGTATGGAAAATTTTAACTCGAACGATGAGAACCGTTTCGATGGTGTTTTTCTTAATCGCCGCTTCTGCTTCCTTTGGCTGGATATTAGCCTATTTGAAAATACCTTCTATGGTAACCAATTTATTTTTAAGTATTTCTGATAATCCACTTATTATTCTATTAATTATTAATATTTTATTGTTGCTTCTAGGGGCACCAATGGACATGGCACCAATGATATTAATTATGACACCTATTCTCCTTCCCGTAGTAACGAGTTTTGGAATGGATCCAGTACACTTTGGTATCGTCCTCATTTTAAATGCAGGGATTGGCCTATTAACGCCGCCGGTAGGAACGGTTCTGTTCGTCGGATGTGCGATCGGGAAGGTCACGATCCAGCAGGGGACAAAAGCGA
>NZ_JBALOS010000308.1:0-8107 GCF_036962765.1 Neobacillus drentensis | reverse complement strand
ATTACCTATATACCTGAGGTAGTCATGTGGCTTCCAAATATGATAGCCAAGTAACCGAAGGTAAGGTGAAAATAAATCAATCATTTTAAGGAGGGTTTCAAAAATGAAGAGAAAAAAAATTACAGGAATTCTTGCCGCAACGCTATTAATGGGTACCATCCTGGCTGCCTGCGGAAAAGAGGAAGCGAGTACAACAAAAGACGGGGGATCGAAAGCAGAGGAGCCTAAATATACCTTCCGCCTGGCTGATAATCAGCCGCCAGATTATCCAACGGTTGTTGGAGATAAAAAGTTTGCCGAATTGGTAGAAGAAAGAACGAATGGCCGCATTAAAATTGAAGTATTTCCATCTGCCCAATTAGGGGATGAAAAATCTGTGCTCGAACAGGTTCAGCTAGGAGCAATTGAGTTTACGAGAATCAATTCTAGTCCACTTGCCGAGTTTAATGACCAGTTCACCGCACTAGGACTCCCATATGTGTTCGAAAGTGAAGAGCATTTATGGAATTTCCTTAATGGTGAGATGGGAACCAAGTTGTTAGATGGTTTAGAACAGTCAAAAATGAAAGGGCTTGCTTATTACGATTCCGGATCACGTAGCTTTTATTCTACCAAACCATTAAAAAGTGTAAAGGATTTAAAAGGGCAAAAGATTCGTGTTCAACAAAGTAAAATCAATATTGATTTCATGAAAGCACTTGGGGCAAGTGCCACACCAATGCCATATGGTGAGGTCTTTAGCGCCCTGCAAACAGGTATTATCGACGGTGCAGAAAATAATATTCCAAGCTTAGACTCTTCCAACCATTATCAGGAAGCTAAAAACTTTATATTAGACCACCATCAGCGGATTCCAGAAGTCCTGCTTATTAGTAAAGCAGCTTGGGATAAACTTTCAGAAAAAGATCAAAAAATTGTAAAACAAGCCGCACTTGATTCTGTTAATGCTCAGAGAGAAGAATGGGATAAGTGGGAAGAACGTTCTACAAAGAAATTGAAAGATGCTGGAGTGATATTTACAGAGGTTGATGATATTACACCTTGGAAAGAAGCAGTTAAATCCATGGTGGATAAATATTCAATGGATTACAAAGAAGTAATGGATGCGATTGATAAAGCACGACCATAATCGATAATTGGCGGAAAGCCTAGCTGGTAATAATTTTCATCTACCAGCTAGGTATTTTCTGTTTAAAAAATGATCAAGGGTAAGGAATGATACTTATGAAAATGTGCTGGAGAAAATTAGCAGAATTAATTGAAAGATACATTCTATTAAGAAATCAATCACTGATGATTAAGCTCTGCGTCTTCGCCAGTTTTCTAGTCATATTTCCTGTCCTTTCAGTTGGAATTATTTCCTACAATCGTTCATCTGTTGAGTTAGAAAATGAACTTAGGCAATCGAGCAGACAAGTAATAGATCAAGTCGAGACACATATTGAATATTATTTACAGGATTTTGAGATTACCAGCCTTAAAATTATCAATTCTCCTGAATTGTCCAGTCTTTTGAAATCGCAATCGTTGGAAAATGAAGATAAAAAGAAATTGATTGAATCCACTCGTAACACCCTAAAAGCGGCTGAATACTCAAGAGCTGATATATCTAATATCACCATCCTGCTAGGTAACAATCAAGTCATTGATACGCTCGGAATGAGAAATTTTTATCCGGCAACGAAAATGAAAGAGGAATATTGGTATTCGTCCGTACCACTTAATGGGATGAGTATGTTAGTGACGAGGAAGCTTACTTTAGAAAATAATGAACAGCCTGTCATTTCACTCGTACGGCGGTTATATAATCCTCGGACTCTCCTGCCAGTTGGCCTGCTGATTATTGATATCAATTTCAGACGAATCGAAGAAATTTCTAACAAAGTAACAATTAGTGAAAATGGTTATTTTTTTATTTTGGATGCAAACGGACATTATGTATATCATCCCGATTATTCGAAACTTGGTAAATTGGTGGAATATAAACAACTTTCCAAATTAAAAACAGAAGGAAGCAGGACAGAAATTTTAGAAAATGAACGAAAAGATTTCGTTACCTATACTTTCTCACGGAATCTTGGCTGGAGGTTTTTAACAGCTGTCCCATACCGGGATTTAACGGGAGGAATGATTCAAATTGAAAAAACCATTTCCTTAACGATTTTAGTCTCTTTAATTATTGCCTATATGATCGGTTTCGGATTCGCTACAAGTATCATTCGGCCTATCCGTCGTCTCCAACATTTTATGAAGGAAGTTGAAATTGGAAATCTAGAAGGCAGAGTCCAAGTGGATTCCAACGATGAAATCGGACAATTGACTGCTGGATTTAATAATACCGTTGAGAAACTATCCGATCTGCTTGAAGAAGTATATGTCTCTAAATTAAAAGAAGCAGAAATGTCACTTAAACAAAAAGAAGTCGAATTAAAAATGCTGCAATCACAAATGAATCCTCATTTTTTATACAATTCTCTTGAAACGATTAGAGGCATGGCATTAGAAGAAAATCAGGAAAATATTGCAACCATATCTTACTCGTTAGGAAAATTACTCCGGTATAATCTGAATAATCATTCCTCTACCGTGTGTCTTAGGGAAGAAATTAATTTTTGTGAAGCGTACCTGAGGATTCAAAAGTTTCGCTTCGAGGATCGTGTTGAGTACGTGTTTGATATCCCGAAATGGGCCATGAACCTTAAGGTGGTAAAATTTTCACTGCAGCCGCTCGTTGAAAATTGTTTTGTACACGGTTATGGTCCGAACACTAGAAAGATAAAAATTGTGATATCGGTGTTTCGTCATACTGAATCTTCCTTTGTTATGAGCATTGTGGATAACGGTAAGGGAATACAGGAAAGTATATTAGAAGAAATCAAGAAAAGAATGGATCAAAAAACGACTACTATGAATGGAAAAAATATTGGAATACTAAATGTTCACCAACGGATTCATTATTTGTTTGGATCTGAGTATGGGATCACCATTCAAAATAAACACGGTTCCGGAACAGAGGTATTGATCCATTTACCCATTCTTGACAATCATGAGGAAGGGGAGAGAGTGTGAAAAAAAATATTTTGTTGGTTGATGATGAGAGATGGGTTCGCGCAGCTCTTAAATGGACCCTAAACAGGTTGAATCTTCCATTGCATGTAGTACACGAATCTGAAAACGGATTAGAAGCACTCGACTGGATCAAACAAAATGATGTCGATCTTGTATTAACGGATATTCGAATGCCCATAATGGACGGGCTCTCGTTTGTAAAAGAATTGAGTCAATTAAAGAAAGAACAGGATGTCATTGTGATCAGCGTTCATGACGAGTTTCAATTTGTTCAACAAGCCCTTCGAACTGGTGTAACTGATTACCTCCTAAAACCAGTGGAGGAGAACGAATTAAAAGTTTGTCTTGAAAAGTGGTTGGATAATGAATCCAAAGAAAAATCAAAAGGGAACATTCCCTGCATGGGCGATGAAACTCTTCCTTCCTCAACGATTGAAAAGGTTTTGCAGTATATAGAAAAAACACCATTAGATCAAATTACCCTAAAAGACGCGGCAGAAAACGTCCATATGAATCCTAGTTACCTCAGCCAATTGTTCAAACAACAACTGAACAAAAAGTTTGTTGATTATATCACTGATCTTCGAATTGAGGAAAGTAAACGTTTGTTACTGCTGACAACCTTACGAATGTCCGAGATTGCTGAGAGAGTCGGTTATTCTGATTTAGCGTATTTTAGTAATAACTTTAAGCGGATTATGGGCTGCTCTCCATCAGCATTTCGGAAATCAGCCATTTGAAAACGCTCGGGAAAGATCCTATAAAAATGATTGAAGGAGTCAAGAATCCATGTTTTGGCTTCTTTTTTGTGCATAAGAAGAATCTTCCCTAATAAGGAAATTTTGAGTCTGATAGGAACAGTAGATAGGTCAATGGTCGTGGGTATAAATGGCTGTATACTAATAATCTTAAAAAAACACAAATACACCTAAAAATACTCACTATTATCCATTTGCTTCTTAATTATACACTTATTAAGTGAAAGCGTTTTCTTTTTAAGGGGATGATAGGAATGTCATAATTCGTTTAGGATGTTATTATTTTTACTTTTTTGTCAGCGGTTTAGTAGAAAATGGGGGAGGAATTAATATGAAACGATTCTCAAAAAAAGCAGCAACCTTATCGATTGCGGCATTGATGGTATCATCGCTTGTTATACCATTTGCAAGTGCGGAAACTGGCAAATCAAATGGTAATAAGCAAAATGCACCGGATGTTGAAGCGAGAACCAAACACATTCTAGTTAAAGGGGAGAAGAAATTCAGAGATTTAAATCATAATGGAAGACTTGACCCTTATGAAAATTGGCAGATCCCTACTGAAGTACGCGTTAAGGATCTCGTGAAAAAGATGACTCTTGAGGAAAAAGCAGGTATGATGCTTATTACGGAATTCCCATCATTTAAAAATAATAAGTTAGTCCTACCGAATAAATTAATTAATCAAAACACACGATACTACATTTTCCGCCAAACCCCAACTGCAGATATCATAGCAGACTATAATAATCAGCTGCAGGAAGCAGCAGAGGGTTCAAGGTTAGGTATCCCTATTGTTATCACGTCAAATCCGCGGAATCATGCTTCCACGGATTATACGAATAGTAGTGAGGGGACGGGACTGCATTCTTTTTGGCCGGGTCCATTAGGTTTAGCGGCAACGCGCGATGCCAGTCTAGTAAAGGAGTTTGCTGAAACTGCAGCAAAGGAATGGAGATCAGCCGGTATTCGTAAAGTTTACGGGTATACTGCCGACATCGCCACCGATCCACTTTGGGCAAGGATTGAAGATACATTTGGAGAGGAGCCTGAACTAGCTTCAGATATGATTTATAATGTCATAAAAGGGTTTCAAGGCGATGAACTTGGAAAAGACAGTGTTTCGATCACCGTGAAGCATTTCCCTGGCGGCGGAGCACGTGATAATGGCTTGGATCCACATTTTGTGGAAGGGAAATTCAACCCCTACCCGACAGAAGGAAGCCTTCTTAAATATCATATTCCGACTTTTAAAGCAGCAATCGCTGCTGGTGTTTCGTCGGTGATGCCTTATTACGCCTATCCTAGCAATACGAGTGCCGACCAAGGATTGTCATGGTATAGCGAAAATCAGCAATTTGAAGAAGTTGGCTTTGCCTTAAACAAAGCGATCATCACCGACCTTTTACGCGGGCAGCTTGGTTTTAAAGGATATGTTAACTCCGATACAGGTGCAGTTGGTAATAATGCCTGGGGTGCGGAAGGGTTAACATCAGAACAAAAATTTGCCAAAGCAATCGAAGCGGGGACCAATATTATTTCTGGTGCTTCGGATCCGACTCCGATTATCAATGCCGTTAAAAACGGGTTGCTAAATGAAGATAAAGTGGATGAATCTGTCACTTTCTTACTAACTGAGATGATGAAATTAGGTCTGTTCGAAAACCCTTACGTGGATGGTCAAAATGCGCTTGATGTTATCAATAATCCTAAATCACAGGAAAAAGCAGATGAAGCGCACCGGAAGTCACTCGTTCTATTGCGCAATGACAATATCAATGGTGAAAATTTTTTACCTTTAAATGATGGGAAAATAAAAAATGTAAAGCTATATGTTGAAATGTACCCAGGTGGAAATGATGGAGCAGCTACCAAGAAATTAATAGAAACCATTCAAACATACGATAAATCGATCACCATCACAGATAATCTTTCGGAAGCTACACATGCGTTTGTATGGGTTCGCCCTGTTCAATCCAATTGGGATAATAATCCACGGATTACAGTAGGCCCTGAAACAGGAATCAATAATGTCGATAGAATTATTGAGATTCAGAAAAAAGTACCGACGATTACGGCGATCAACTTCACAAACCCATGGTTGATTGATCAAATTGAGCCCAATGCTGCAGCCGTAATCAGCACATTTGGGGTAAAGGCGGAGGCCATCGTCGATGTTATTCGCGGCAAATACAATCCAACTGGAAAACTTCCTTTCACTATACCTGCTAATAAAGAAGCAGTTGAC
Source organism: Neobacillus drentensis (assembly GCF_036962765.1). Taxonomy (GTDB): domain Bacteria; phylum Bacillota; class Bacilli; order Bacillales; family Cytobacillaceae; genus Neobacillus; species Neobacillus drentensis_C. Next base: position 2,032 of record NZ_JBALOS010000308.1, on the reverse strand, counting down.
CATGAGATTGGGGACATCCCTGGGTATGTAGAAGATCCTTCTTATGTTTATAAAAATAAAAATGGAGATGCATACGGATTAGATTTTGGTTTGACATATAAATAAAATGTGTATTGTAGATATTTAGAAAATTTGAAAAATGCTGTAGCCGAAAATAGGCGACAGCATTTTCTTTAACTAAACACTATTTAATTGATCATTTCATTGTCATTATGCCAACGGTTTTGCAGATTTATTCTCACCAGGGGTCCGGCACCACCATTTAATCCTTGATTTCTACATTTCCATGATCATCAATCTCAATGGTCGTATAGCTTTTAAAGACATCCGTGTTAGTGATTTCATGCGTAACCACACTGGCAAAGCTCTCCATATATGGCTTGTACACTTCAGGATCTTTTACGAGATGATAGAAATTTACTCTTCTTCCATCTTTCATATCCGTCATCCTAAGTAGGAATCGATCACCAAATTGCCCTTTAAACCACTCCCTTGCTTCCTCATGACTAGTGAATTTAGGCAGCTGCGCTTGTTCAATCGTAAAATCTTGATTCATCGAATCGTTCACCTCTTTCCAAAATATTACCACTTCTAATATTCCCAAAAGGTATATAAATTATTGTGGATTAAAACTTAAATGAAAAACACAACGGACTCCCAATTTCTATGGTAAATTTAAAGAGTAAACATCATTTTAAACATCAATAAATAAGTTGCCTTACAATAGATGAAACAATGTATGGAGGAAGGATTAATGGTAGTTGTAAAATCAGTCACAATTGATGGTGAGAGTATCCATGTTTTTAGAAATGCGGTCTACATCTTTGAATCGAGTTCGGGTTTTACCTTAGAATTGGATCTGATTGTCAGTGAGGTGGTAGTAAAAAAATATAAGTCCGTGGACAACCTTATAGTAGAGATAGAATTAGAAGATGGTAGAATCATCAATTCTATTATGCATGTAAAAATTCTATCTGGGGGGTTACCACAGCTTAATTTATTCTGTGAACTCGACGATATTCAAGAATACGAGGATTTCGATCGGGTAAATGAAAATGAGTCTTGGTTTCCTAATATCGAGGATGGCATTACTATAGAAGAAATAAGAAAAATCGAAATGCCAAATGAGGGTGTAAGTTGTAAACTAAATCTACCAATTGATCAGGTAGAATGGATTAAAAAACAAAAAAAGAAAACGTTAAATGAAATTTTTCAAAACATGATCTATGAATATTGGGAAAAACAAGAATCTAAATAATCAAAGAATAGTGTCGGAGCATTTCCGTCTGAAGAACTCAGACGCACGTAGTAAGCGACTGACACATTAGAAAAATAAACATCAGTCACATTGGCTAGGTTGGTTCATTATGGTTTGCATGGAGATGGTGAAACTGGATGAAGGAAACAAAAAGCTGCAAGAAATAGATTTATATAAACCCATTCAGACCTATTTTGTCCGTGAAGGTTATGAGGTTTATGGTGAAGTGAAAAACTGCGATATCGTGGCGGTTAAAGATGAGGAGTTAGTTGTCATCGAATTGAAGCTTAATTTGACTGTGGATTTATTGATCCAGGCGGCCAAACGGCAGCGGATTACGGATAAGGTGTATGTGGCGATTCCTAAACCAAAACATCGTTTGAATTCAAAACAGTGGACAGAGAAATGCCATTTAATTCGCAGGCTGGAACTCGGGTTAATCGTTGTTTCGAGCCCTGGAAAACGGGGCAAAGCTGAAATTATTTTTGATCCTACTCCCTTTTTGCGTCGGAAAAACAAACTCAAGCGCGAGTCTATTCTGAAGGAAATTAATGGTCGTAGTGCGGACTATAATGTGGGCGGCAGTAATCGGACCAAGATTATGACTGCTTATAAAGAAAATTGTATCCAAATTGCTTGTTATCTTGAAAATTTAGGTCCATTATCTCCGAAAAAGTTAATTCATTTAGGAACAGGAAAAAATACCTCATCGATTCTTACGAAAAACTATTATGGTTGGTTTGAAAGAATCAATCGAGGGACCTATGTAATAAC
>NZ_JBALOS010000307.1:6711-7062 GCF_036962765.1 Neobacillus drentensis | reverse complement strand
ATAAGATAAATCTACATTATGCTTTGACAATAATATCGTCCGATTTTGGTGATTAATTTTATCCAAAATTTCCATCATTCTTTTTGAATAGTAAGGATCGAGTCCATCTGTTGGTTCATCTAACACCATTAATTCTGGATTAATAGCAATTATCAGACTCTTGCTGTCTACCATATATTCTTGTAACCACTATGGAAATTTCCTGATATTGAAGTAATTATTAAAAGCCGCCCTAAGGCAGCTTTTAGTATAGATGAAAAAAGAGCTCTGACACAATAAAATTGTCAGAGCTTTTTTAATTAATTCGTAGTATTTATTTCATGATTTTGTCTCTTAGAGCGAAAGCTTATA
>NZ_JBALOS010000307.1:311-6686 GCF_036962765.1 Neobacillus drentensis | reverse complement strand
TGCCCAAGGGTTAAAGAAAGTAAATGCCAGATAGAAGGAAACTCCGTATGCTAAGAAGACAATCACCCAACCCATTAGTCTTGACGCAGCTTGACCGATTTTGCTGGACTGATTCACCATTTTATAAACAATCATGGAATCAATTGTATCTGTAATCATCATGCCAAACATAAAAACTAATCCTAAAAATAAAGGTGTGTATTTACCTGAGTTACTTGCTGCCATGGACCAGACAGCTGTTTGACTTACCGTCTCGGCAGCTAAGGCAAACAAAGCCCCTACTAAAATGATAAGAAAGGGATTTGTTGTTCCCTTCGCAACTTTCGGAATAAACTTTCCCTTTAATCCACTAAGTTGAAATTCTTCATTATTATTTTTAGTGCGTAACAGATTGTAAGTATTTATTGTGCCAATGAGGAATAAAGAAATAATGGATACCCATGATGCAAAATTATCAAAATAAGCTGGGAATGAAAAATTCTTTATCACCATTCCCAAAATCCCAGCCGTCACCGCTACCATTCCTCCATGACCAAATGAAAATAACGTACCAACCCAACGTGCAAATGGACTTCCCATTCTCCAGTTATAACGGGTTTGTCCATCAATAAAGGCAAGATGATCCGCATCTAACCCATGTCGAAGTCCCAATACAAAAACAAGTAAAAACAGTGATACAGTTTCCATTTAAAAATTCCTCCCTTTTATAAACAAAATACAACATAAAAAATCCTCAACCTTTGACAGATTGAGGATTTATGGGTACGTGCAAATAGACGACAAACTGGCAGAATACAATTGTCGTTTCATCTTCGTACACCTCTCCTTTCCGCGAAGGCTGTTTTGGTGTTACAACCTAGGTAGGTCTCCTGGCTTTTGAATCATCACGCTCTATCGTCTTCCCCAACTACATAGTTGAGTGACATAATGATAGAGAGCTCCTCAATTACAGTGGCGGGTCCACTCGGGATTTTCACCCGATTCCCTGTTACCCCATGTTTTCACACGGGCACCTAGTTTGCTTACAATTTAATGTTCTAACTTGATTATACTTGTAATCTTCACCATCTACCATCAAAATTTTATTAATGTATATATGAAGTTGTATTAACTAATAGTAGAAGTTTGTTGGTCTTATCGTCACCGACCATCTCTTAAAGGTGAATTGCTTAAACGTCAAGAAAACCAAGATCCAGAGGCAAAACGAATTGCTTGGAAGGCTCAACACCGTCTTCATATGAAATATCATCGCATCTCTGCTAAAGGAAAAGGTGGAAAAGTAGATGTTGTTGCTGTCGCTAGAGAATTACTTGGCTTTACTTGGTCTATCGCTTGTTCTATAGAGGATAAACTAGTAAGTTATTCGAATGCTGCTTAAGTAGATTGAAAGTAAGACATAAATGTAATTAAGTAATAACTTTGTGATTGAAAAAATTAAAGATTTGGCTCGTAGGAAAACCCATGGGAAGGAGAACCCTCATGTTCAACTATGCACTAGGTCCAAGGACTGAACGTGGGCCGTTAGTCAGAGGCAGCTCCGTGACGGATGGAGTGAAATGTGGTACCCACCCCACGCATATCAGTTTGTATACCACCGTCAGCGTTTTTGCCTTCGTGCCAAGTTTTTAAGGTTATCCTTTTTCAACTTTTAGGATTGTATCCATTTCGGATTTAGCTTATCAAGGGAAAGTGCACTCTTGACAAGCTAAATCCGAAAGATATTTGGTCTATAAGTTAAACAAGGAATAACTCTATTCATACTGAATAAAACACCATTTTAAAACCTTTGGGTGTGGTGGGTTGACAGTTTCGTTCATATCAGTTGAAGAACAAAAGATCCGGCTATGTAGCCGGACCTTAAACTCTTGCACAAGATTGTTCAAATAACATTTCTATGTAAAATTATCATTCATCAAGGGAAAATTTAGTTTCATTTAAGCATTTCTCTGAACTCTTCCGGCATTTGTTCGACTAAATCAGATCTTCCGTAGGCAGTATTCACATTATCCCATGTATGCTTTCCTTAATTTCACAAGTTCAAATTTCTTCATTTTAAGAAATGCTTTCGTTAGGCGCGCAAGTTGCTCAGGTGTGCCCTTGCTCATCATCTCGTCCATCTCAGTTGGCACAATCTGCCAGGAAAAGCCATACTTATCTTTCAGCCAGCCGCATTGCTCGGCTTCAGGAACTGCAGAGAGCCTTTCCCAGTAGTAATCAATCTCTTCTTGTGTGTCGCAGTACACCATAAATGAGAATGCCTCGTTAAAACTGAATTTGTGCTCATGCGCGCTATCCATTGCGGCAAACCACTGATTTTCAAGCATGAAATCAGAGAACATGATGGTTCCTTCTTGGTCTGGTTCCATGCCTTTAGGGTAGCGGGCGATAAGTCCCTGCTTTGCATTTTTAAATACAGATAAATAAAAATTAATCGCCTCTTCCGCGTTGCCGCAATTATCACCGACAAACAAAAGTGACGGTACTAATGATGGCCGCTCTTCACCTTCTGGATTGGTAAGGATTAACTGCCAGGAAAAACCATACTTATCCTGAATCCAGCCATACCTCTCACTGAACGGATACTTCTCAAGTGGCATTAACACTGTGCCACCTTCGGACAATTTTTTCCAAACCTCATTTATTTTTTCTCCCGCGTCTTTTTCTCGCGATGGGTCAAAATTTACGATGAAAGATACCGACGGATTGAGCTTGAAATAAGGCCCTGCACTGATTGCCATGAACTTCTGCCCCCAAAGTTCAAACGAGACAATATCGGAGTCGCCTGATGGAGTTTCGTGGATTGTTGTTACATCTGTAATTTTTGAGTCCGGGAATATGGAAGTGTAAAACTCGGCTGCTTCTTTTGCCTCCTTGTCATACCATAAATGCGGAACGATTTTTTGATTTGTTTTTGACAAAGTTATTCCTCCTTCATTTTTAATTGACTAGAATGTGAAAACCCTGAATGTTATTAAAAATAGGCTCTATCCACGCTTTCAATGATCTAGTGTACCCATTGAATGCATGATTAATATTGTAAATCCTCTGCTCCACGATTTCATAATAAATACTACCTTTTGTAACTAAGCAATTCATCAAATTTTTTCTCCTTATTCCTATCACTTTTATCAAAACCTTTTCCGGTTCACCTATATAGTTCTGCATTACGTTTTAAATNNGCTTGTTAACTAACCTACCAATTAGTTGAACAAGGAAAGATGCAATTATTAAATAATGATTTCTATACATTCCTTATTTGAAATAGCCCGAAATCAAAATGTAACTAATCTGACACTGTAATAAAGTTGAAGTTAGGAATTTGAAAGTATAAACTTTACTTATTATTTGAGGAGTGATTAGAGTGAAAACAGTAACCGTGGATAAGCTAATATTCAAGAAAAATTTATCGATGATTGAGCAATTTGCAATCAAAGATTTCCTGTTTAAATGGGTTGGTCGACCAACAGAAGGATTAGATGATTTTCTTCCACTTGAGTACACAGATAGTGTCTTTGCGAAGATGGAGGCAAAACAGGTACCAGCTTTACTAATTAATGGGGATAAACATTTCAGATATGCCACAATAACAGAAGACAATCAAATTGTAATAGGTGTTTTAGATTCGAATGAAGAGTTAAATCATAGAGTCATTTCTCTGGATGAGGTTTTAATAGGTAAGCACTTGTAAAGTGCTTGCCTCTAATTTTAGCGCCAGCGCTCTAATTTTTTTTAAAACTTTTTTGTATACATTTTATTGAGAAAAAATTTTTCAACCCGATTCATATCAGATTCCTGAAACTTTTTTAAACTGAATGTATAAAATTCATCGAATGTTAAATCAGGCTGCATCCATTCACCATTTTCGTAACAATAGTGACAGTATTTTTCTTACGGTGTCCCATCCTTTTCAGTTCCAAAGTCACTTGCCACTTTCATGGGCATGCCACAGCTTTGACACAGGTTTGGTTTTGCCATTTTTATTCCTCCGATTATGTTAAGTTTTAAATTTGTCATCATTCACATTTACGAGTTTAAACTGATTCGCCGATGCACATCCATCATATTCATTTCATATAGGAACTCGAGTAAATGGCCCTTATTGGGGATTCCATTTACAGGTAATTCATCTAATTATATTGAAGTTTCATATCAGTTGCAATGGTTGTCAATTGTTTACCTATATTATTAAATTTTTAGCTGTTCTTCAATTTCTTCTTCTCTCCTACCAATGTAAAGAATTAAATATTTGATGGATATAAGTAATTACCTGTTTAATCTTCAACTAAGCTCCCCTTTAGTTGAAGAAGAAAGAGGAATTGTAAACAATTCCTCTCTTGATTCAAGAACCTATCCTCGATAAATTGTTTTCATAAATAATTGTCTATTTTTGTATGCAATTACAAAAACAATGGAAAGTAAAATTCCTGAAAGAACAAAAACATTCCGAACACCAAGATAATCCGATAATACTCCCATTATTAGTGAAGAAATACCGAATGTCCCTGTTGAAATTGTACCAAAAGACGTATAAACAGTTGCTAATTGGTCTTTTGTAATGCTTGTTTGGATGATTGTTTGTTGAGGAATATTTTTCAACTGCCCAAATAGACCGATCAGGGCTGATAAAATTAAAGCAATAACTGGAAAACTCGTTATACCGAATAGAATTGTTAAAACACACGTCAAAAGGGTCCCAGTAATAATAAAAACATATCTTTTTCGTTCTACAAATTGAGACCACTTCACACATAATATACTTCCGATAATTAATCCGATGAAAAACGCACTGTTTATAAATCCCCACCATTGTTCCTCTGCATTTAATGCCTCTTTTACATAGACAATTAATATAGCTGCTATCCACACAGTGCTGGCGATAGATTCAAAAAACTCCATTTTAGCCATACTTTTTAATATAGGTGTAGCATTTATCGTTTGCCAACCTTGTGTTAATTGAGCCCACTTTTTTTCTTGTTTTTCTGCTTTATGTTCAACATTTTTTAACAAACTTAATATAAAGCTGGATAAAACAAATAGTACAGCAACAAGCCAAATTAGTTGGTTTGCATTGAACACCATTAATAACAAGCTCCCCAAAAACCAGGTACCCATTTGAATGGATTGTGTAATGGTTTCTGCTATTCCATTTGCTTGTATTAGGAGTTCCTTTTCCACATAATAAGGAATTAATGTCAGCCTAATTGGGTTTGCACATCCATCTAGGATAGCAATACCTGCTATGATAAAAAAAACAAAGTAATAGTTTGTTAATTCTAATCCTGTCATCATTACAAAACTTAAAACAAATAAAATAATNNCCAACTAACAGCTTTTTTAAATTAAATTTTCCAATTAATAGCGGTGTAAAGATGCTTGAAGTAAACATACCAAAAGTAATGATAAATGGAACGAACGCTGATGCGGTAGCTGACTCGGTTATTTTATAAATAAAACTAATAACACCGACAACGTATAACACATCGCCTGCATTAGCCAGTGACTGACCAAGCATTAGAAAAAGAAAATTACGATTTGTTTTCAAGTTTATCCCCCATTTTTATTAATTATTTAATAGAAATGAGGAACACCTTAAATCGGATTACTAAACATAGTATTTAGCTCCTTTGTAAAAATGCAATAAGATAAGTCTTAGGGGGAAAACAAGATATATCTTAGTTACATCAGAATATAAGCCTTTTATAATGTTAACAACTGAAAACTAAGTTGAACCCATTCACTTTAATCCACCTAAATTATACCAGTTTTTAAGAAGGACTTAATAATTTTTTTCACTAACCTACCGGAGCTCAATACCAAAAAAAAGAAGATCGCCGAAACAGCGTTTGTCCAACGAAAGCACCCGTTTGTTTAAGTACCTTCCTTCACAAACTTACCGATACTGTTTGAAATATGAAAGATATGCTAACTCTCATTTTAGGGGTACCGCCACATGCCCATCAAGAATTGGCTTGAAAAGGTCGAGACAAGATAATAGGTATTCGTCTTGTGGTACTCCCTCCGTTAGTCTGTATTTCCCCGATTTATGTAAAATATAATATCGGTTGATAAATGAATATCCAGTTAACCTCCTTCTAATACTACTATCTATAGATGATAATAAGATAAAAGAAAGGTAGTACATATATGGGAAATGTTTTCTTCATTACAATACTAAAAGGTATTGGAATATACGTTTTAGCATTATTCTTAACCCGAAAAATAGGCACAAAACTTATTTCACAAATGAATTTTTTTGATTTTATTATGGGAGTATCAATGGGTGCAATAGTCGCTAATGCCATTATTGATAAGCAATTTGCAACACTATCAGCTACTACTGCCTTAATATTATTTTCCATTTTGACTGTGTTCACT
>NZ_JBALOS010000307.1:0-291 GCF_036962765.1 Neobacillus drentensis | reverse complement strand
AAAATGGAACCATTGTGGATGAAAATATGAAGAAAATGAAATTGACCATAAATGAATTAAAGATGAAATTAAGAGAAAAAGATGCTTTCAATGTGGCGGACGTAGAATTTGCTATAATGGAAACGGATGGTAAGTTATCTGTATTACCCAAATCAGATAAAAAACCACTTACTCCTTATCATATGAACATTCAAACAACAAGTTCAGGTCTTGAAAAGGATATAATTATTGATGGAACGATAATGGAGGAAAATTTAACAAGTGCTGGACTAGACAAAGAATGGCTAACAT
>NZ_JBALOS010000306.1:661-14420 GCF_036962765.1 Neobacillus drentensis | reverse complement strand
GCACTGTCAACCTCCCAGAAGGACTGCGACCGACATAAAAACTATAATTTACCATGATTCACACTTTGTTCAACATTTCACAAACTATTTTCCAAATTTCATGTTATGATCAATTCATAAACAAATAAGGAGTGAAAATACATGATGGTTTGTGAATGGAAAACCTTCTCGACCGATTCTGAAACTTATACACTGGAAACATTCGAAGAATCAGTTGGTGACGAATTTGAGGCAATGTATTTCAAAGAAAATGTAGACGTTCCTGCCTATATTTGGACCGTAAATTACGTGATCATTGTTAAGAAGTATTCGAAAGTTCTAACCGACATTTTATTCGAAAAGATACCGCGTAATCCTGTGTGTGAATAACAAATTGCGTAAAAATCAAGTGAAATGTTTTTATTTTTAACAGATAATGTGAAAAACTTCACAAATAAGACACCCAAAGAAAATGCCAACTTGATTGTTTATATTTTTTATAAACATTTGTGAAAAACTTCACAAAAACTAAATCAAACGGAGGTATTACGATGACAGTGGTAGAAACGGCAGTTAAAGAAAAGCAAAATGTAACAAAGATGGTTAATGTTTTGGTGGAGAAGGGTCTAAAAGCCTTGGATGAATTCCGTAACTTTGACCAAGAAATGATTAATGAAATTGTCAAAGAAATGGCCTTGGCTGGTCTTGACCAACACATGCCGCTTGCGAAATTAGCGGTTGACGAAACAGGGAGAGGGGNNAAAAACATGTTTGCTACAGAATATGTTTATCATAATATCAAATACGATAAAACCGTTGGTATCATTAACGAAAATGAACTTGAAGGAATGATTGAAATTGCGGAACCCGTGGGAGTTATTGCGGGAGTAACACCCGTAACCAACCCAACATCGACCACTATGTTTAAAGCACTTATTTCGATAAAGACCAGAAATCCAATTATTTTTGCCTTCCACCCATCAGCTCAAAAATGCAGCAGCGAAGCGGCAAGGGTTCTTAGAGATGCAGCAATCAAGGCGGGAGCTCCAGAAAATTGCATCCAATGGATCGAAATACCATCGCTCGAAGCAACCCAAGCTTTAATGAACCACTCCAAAATTTCATTAATTCTTGCCACTGGGGGTGCGGGCATGGTTAAATCAGCATACAGTTCAGGGAAGCCTGCTCTAGGTGTAGGGCCAGGAAATGTCCCTTGCTATATTGAAAAAACGGCGAATCTTCATCAAGCAGTAAATGACTTAATTTTATCAAAGACGTTTGATAATGGAATGATTTGTGCATCTGAACAAGCAGTTATTATAGATAAAGAAATTTACGACGATGTAAAACAAGAAATGATGGAAAATAATTGTTATTTTTTAAATGAGGAAGAAAAAGCGAAGGTGGAAAAATTAGTCATTAATGAACAGTCCTGTGCGGTTAACGCCGCTATTGTTGGGATGGCCGCTTCTAAAATCGCTGAAATGGCAGGAGTAAAGGTTCCAGACCATACGAAGATCCTTATTGCTGAAATAAAAGGTGTTGGACCAGACTACCCGCTTTCAAGGGAAAAATTAAGCCCAGTGCTCGCATGTTACAAGGTAGGCAGTCTTGAGGAAGGACTAAAACGAGCAGAAGATATGCTGGAGTTCGGTGGGTTAGGTCACTCAGCTGTCATTCACACCACTGACCAAACGGTAATTCAAAAGTTTGGCTTACGGATGAGAGCAGGCCGAATTATTGTCAACGCCCCATCTTCACAAGGTGCGATTGGTGATATATACAATGCCTATATGCCGTCCTTGACCCTTGGCTGTGGAACGTATGGCGGAAACTCAGTTTCTACAAACGTGGGCACCATTCATTTGATCAATATTAAAAAAGTAGCCAAAAGGAATATAAATATGCAGTGGTTTAAAGTTCCGTCTAAAATTTATTTCGAGAAAAACTCTACACAGTACTTAGCAAAAATGCCGAAGATTTCAAAAGCATTTATCGTCACAGACCCTGGAATGGTGAAATTAGGCTATGTAGATAAAGTGCTATACTATTTAAGAAAACGTCAAGATTATGTGCATTGCGAAATCTTTTCAGATGTTGAACCGGATCCATCCATTGAAACAGTGATGAAGGGTGCCGAAATGATGGCTAATTTCCAGCCTGATGTAATCATCGCATTAGGCGGCGGGTCTGCCATGGATGCAGCCAAAGGAATGTGGTTATTTTACGAACATCCAGATACTGAATTCTTTGGCTTAAAACAAAAATTCTTAGATATTCGAAAACGAATTGTTAAATATCCACATCTCGGCCAAAGGGCACAATTCGTGGCTATTCCGACGACCTCTGGAACAGGTTCGGAAGTAACTTCCTTCTCGGTGATTACAGATAAAGAAGCAAATATTAAATATCCGCTTGCTGATTATGAATTGACTCCTGACGTGGCGATTATTGATCCGCAATTTGTGATGACCGTACCTAAACATATTACTGCCGATACGGGGTTGGACGTCTTGACACACGCGATTGAAGCTTATGTTTCGTGTATGGCGAATGACTTTACCGATGGCCTGGCAATTAAAGCAATCCAACTCGTATTCGAGTACCTGCCAAGAGCCTACAAAAACGGACAGGATGAAGAAGCGCGTGAAAAGGTTCATAATGCTTCAACCATTGCCGGCATGGCCTTTGCTAACGCATTTTTAGGTATTAACCATAGTTTAGCTCATAAACTTGGTGCCGAATTCCATATTGCACATGGACGGGCGAATGCAATCCTGATGCCGCATGTTATTCGCTATAATGCAACCAAACCGAAAAAATTTACAGCTTTTCCGAAGTACAACCATTTTAAAGCTGACAAACGGTATGCTGAAATTGCCAGAATACTAGGTTTACCTGCAAACACCACTGAGGAAGGTGTAGAGAGTCTTGTTCAAGCTATTATCAAACTAGCAAAAGAACTTGAAATTCCAATGAGTCTTAAAGCAAATAATATTAATAAAGTTGAGTTCGAAAACAAGGTAGACTATTTAGCAGACCGGGCATTTGAAGACCAATGTACCACAGCCAATCCGAAGCTGCCATTAGTAATAGAATTAGCCGAAATTTACCGTCAAGCATATAAAGGTGTATAATAATCATCGCCAATACGAAAAATCAAACTAATTGGTTTTTCGTATTGGTTTTTATTTTTTGGCCCTGTTAAATTAAAAGGTAGATTTTTAATGAAATGATTTTTGCAAAATTCGCGACACTCCTGCGGGAACGTGAGCCAGGTGAGACCGCGGAAAGGGAGTGAATATTACAAAAATCACCACTATCCATTTACAGAGCCTATTTTATTAAAAGAGGGTGTATTTTGTGGCATACAGAATAAAAGATGTGATGATTTCCGAAACCAAAATTAAAGACAGAGTAAAGAAATTAGCCGAGCAAATTGAAAGTGATTTTAATAATGAAGCCATTGTTCTAATCGTTGTTCTTAAAGGATCATTTATCTTCGCTGCCGATTTGATTCGTGAGATGAAGGGGGATATCAAAATTGATTTCATCTCAGTATCCAGCTATGGAGATGAAACAGCAACAACGGGTAAAGTAAGATTACTAAAGGACCTTGATGCGAATATTACCGGTCAGAATGTTTTAGTGGTTGAGGATATAATAGACAGTGGCCTGACCTTGCATTTCTTGCGCGGCCATTTGAAATCACATAATCCGAAACAAATAAAAATTTGCACGCTATTAGATAAGCCCGAAAGAAGGAGAGTAGACTTGCCGGTTGATTATGTTGGCTTTGTCATCCCAGATGAATTCATTGTCGGCTATGGGATTGATTATGCACAAAAGTATCGAAACCTACCATATATTTCAACGGTTGAGGAGTATTAAACAGTTTATTGATTTTAGTGGGAAATTTCCCTATTTTTAACATAAATGGTATACTTTTATTGTAAAAATTTATGAATGTTGGAGGAAAGAATCATGTATACTTCTATATCTGAATTTATCGGGGAATGGAATCAAGAAGCATCCTCTACTCAAAAGGTGTTAGATGTCCTGACAGACCAATCCCTGCAACAAGCGGTATCCCCAAATGACCGTACGTTAGGGAGAATTGCGTGGCATGTTGTAGCTAGCACACCAGAAATGCTCAACGAGTTTGGCATATCTATAGAAAAAGTTGAGAATGGAAATGACGTACCATCTTCAGCAAAAGTAATTGCTGATACATTTCGCAAGGTTAGTGCTGACACAATGGACGCAGTTAAGCAGCAATGGACAGATGCATCTTTAAAAGATATGAAAAATGTTTTTGGTATGGATATGCCAAAAGGAGTTACTCTCTCTCTGTTGATTAAGCACATCATCCATCATCGTGGTCAAATGACCGTCCTTATGCGCCAAGCTGGATTAACTGTGCCAGGAGTATATGGGCCAGCACGCGAAGAATGGAGTCAAATGGGGATGGAAGTTCCCGCTTTATAAACGTACATACTGATCCTGCAAAAAGCACACTTCACAAGTGTGCTTTTTGTATGTCAAGTGAATTTGAACAGGTAATTCCTCTTAATGCTGACATTACGAATACTTCTTCCATTTTGAATCAAAATAGCTTGATGATATCATCGTGCTAGCATTCTGATAGTATTAGTTATCGCTATCCTATCAACTAACTTGATATCTATCGAAAGATGTATTTCAAAAGTACTGCTTTTCAAAATGGTTTTATTAATTTAACATTTTTGTTAAAATTTTCTACAAAATTCAACAAAATTTATCTGAATTGAGTGTTAGCTTACTATATTAAATCCGCTATTATTTTGGTAAAATACGAATAAGAAAAAAAATAATACATACAACAACAGAGCATTTGTTAGTTAATCGATTGCTAGACTATATAAAACTAAGATTTTTTTAAATAGTGAGGCAAATATTAAACGGATGTGCAGGAGGATTAATATGTGGGATTTTGACATGGATATAGATCAAGTAGCTAGAATAAAAGTAATTGGTGTTGGCGGCGGCGGGAATAACGCTGTCAATCGGATGATTGAGGGCGGCGTTCAAGGTGTCGAATTTATTGCAGTCAATACAGACGCGCAAGCACTAAACTTATCAAAAGCAGAGATTAAAATGCAAATTGGCGCACAATTAACACGAGGATTAGGGGCTGGCGCTAATCCAGAAGTAGGTAGAAAAGCGGTTGAAGAGAGCAGAAGGCAACTGGAAGATGTACTAAAAGGAGCAGACATGGTTTTCGTCACAGCTGGAATGGGCGGAGGTACAGGAACGGGTGCTGCACCTGCAATTGCAGAAATATCCCGCGCGCTTGGCGCGTTGACGATTGGGGTTGTGACTCGTCCGTTTGGATTTGAAGGTCGTAAACGTGCCTCAAATGCTGCAAACGGAATTGAGTTAATGAGTCAAGCGGTTGACACCTTAATCATTGTTCCAAATGATCGCCTCTTGCAGATTGTTGATAAAAGAACACCGATGATTGAAGCGTTCCGAGAGGCAGATAATGTCCTTCGTCAAGGTGTTCAAGGAATTTCTGACTTAATCGCCGTACCTGGATTAATTAATCTGGATTTCGCTGACGTTAAGACCATTATGAGTAATCAAGGCACGGCTCTTATGGGTATTGGGGTTGCTAAAGGGGATGGACGAGCAGTAGAGGCAGCCAAAAAAGCTATTTCCAGTCCATTATTAGAAACTTCGATTGACGGAGCCCAAGGGATCCTCATGAATATTACAGGTGGGAAAGATTTAAGTCTATATGAAGTGCAAGAGGCAGCTGATCTTGTCGCCTCTGCGGCAGATAAAGATTTAAATATGATTTTTGGTTCGATTATTAACGAAAATTTTAAAAATGAGATCATGATAACGGTAATTGCGACTGGCTTTGTTGATAAACAGGCACGAACTAAAAGTCCTTCTGCCCCAATCCAAAAGGATGGACCATCAAGAATCCAATTCCAAACCCAACCTATACAGGAACCGGTAAATCAAGTTGAACCTTCGCATGATTATGGAAGCTACGGAGAAGATGTAGAGGAGTCTATCGACATCCCTACGTTTTTGCGTAACCGAAACAGAAGAAATCGATAGCATTTTCTTTTACCCGGCGCAATGAGGACTGAGTGACGTGACAACTGCCAAAACATTGGAAAATGTCACGTATCGCTGCAACATTGCGCCATTTTTTTAATAAAATGATGTAGTTTTTATGAAAGCAATCAACGTAATCCAAGAAATTAGATTTTAATCGTTTAATTCGTTAAAACCGACTTGACTTATAGGAATAGTAAAACTATTATTATATTAATCATTTTTTGACTGAAAAGTATGTATTATAAGAATTGTTGAAACAAGTCATGATAAATAAATGATCACGATAAGTTATTAATCCTTAGTGAGGTGGATTTTGGTGCAACTTCAAGTATTGAACAGTCCTTTTAATCAGGAGCAGGCAGAGCTTCTAAACCGCATTCTGCCTACGTTGACAGAATCACAAAAAGTTTGGCTGAGCGGTTTTTTGGCAGCAGCCCAATTCTCGTCGGTTACAGGGGAAGGGAATGGACAGGTAGCAGAACTATCTAGTGCTAATACGGCTCCGACTATTTCAAAAGATGTGACCATCCTTTTTGGTTCACAGACAGGAAATGCTCAAGGACTTGCAAAGAAGGCTGCCAAGAAGCTTGAGGCAGATGGTTTTCAAGTAACTGTCTTAGCGATGAGCGATTTTAAACCTAACAATTTAAAAAAGGTCGAGAATTTACTGATCGTCGCAAGTACCCATGGAGAAGGTACACCGCCTGATAATGCCCTATCCTTTCATGAATTTCTACATGGTAAACGGGCTCCTAAACTAGATCATCTACGCTTCTCTATTTTGGCACTTGGTGACAGTTCGTATGAGTTCTTTTGTCAAACAGGAAAAGATTTTGATAAACGTTTAGAGGAACTAGGCGGTTTAAGACTTTACCCGCGCTTTGACTGTGACCTTGATTACGATGAACCAGCAGCTGAATGGCTTGCGGGTGTTCTAAGTAACTTAAAAGAAGGAGACGGAGGCAGCAAAGTTCCATTACAAGAACAGGTAACTCAGATTGTAGAATCTACCTACTCCAGATCTAATCCATTTAGAGCAGAAGTACTTGAAAATATTAATCTGAACGGCCGCGGCTCGAATAAAGAAACGCATCACCTTGAGTTGTCGCTTGAAGGGTCAGGTCTTACTTTTGAACCTGGTGATAGTCTAGGTATCTATCCAGAAAATGATCATGCGCTTGTTACCTTACTCTTGGAGGAAATGAACTGGGATCCAGAACAACTGGTAACTGTGAATAAAAAGGGAGAAAGTCTCCCGCTTAAAGACGCACTTATCTCTCACTTTGAAATTACGACATTAACGAAACCGTTGATTGAGAAGGCAGCCCGCCTTTCTGCTAATCAAAATTTACAGGAACTTCTCTCTCCAGGTAATGAAGAAAAATTAAAAACGTACATTGATGGCCGTGATTTACTTGATTTATCCCGAGATTTCACTCCATGGATTGGATCGGCTCAAGAGTTTGTCGACATTCTTCGGAAAATGCCGTCCCGACTATATTCGATCTCGAGCAGTTTAGCAGCTAACCCTGATGAAGTTCATTTAACAATCGGAGCTGTACGTTATGAAGCACACGGACGTGAACGAAAAGGCGTTTGTTCGATTCAGGCAGCGGAGCGTCTGCAGCCAGGTGATACAGTGCCAGTGTATATCCAACATAACGACAACTTTAAACTTCCAATGAATCCAGATGCCCCAATCATTATGGTTGGCCCAGGGACTGGTACAGCACCGTTTCGTTCCTTTATGCAAGAGCGCGAAGAAATCGGCGCTGAAGGGAAATCTTGGTTTTTCTTCGGGGACCAGCATTTTGTGACAGATTTCCTTTATCAAACAGAATGGCAAAAATGGCTGCAAAACGGCGTATTAACGAAAATGGATGTTGCCTTTTCACGTGATATGGCTGAAAAAGTGTATGTCCAGCACCGCATGCTTGAGCATAGTAAAGAGTTATATGAATGGCTTGAAGAAGGTGCACACCTATACATTTGTGGGGATGAAAAAAATATGGCACATGATGTTCATAACACATTAATTGAAATTATTGAAAAAGAAGGCAGCTTAAGCCGTGAAAAAGCGGTAGAATATCTAGCCGAGATGCAGCAGCAAAAACGTTATCAGCGTGACGTATACTGATTTGGGATGGAAAGGAGTTTCACCATGGTTAATCAAATTTTAAAAGCGCCTGAAGGCCCGCCAAGTGATGTAGAAGGTATTAAAGAAAGAAGTAATTATTTGCGCGGGACTCTTAAAGAAGTAATGCAAGACCGGATAAGTGCCGGAATTCCTGATGATGATAACCGGCTAATGAAACATCATGGCAGTTACTTACAGGATGATCGCGACCTCCGTAATGAGCGTGCCAAACAAAAACTTGAACCTGCTTATCAGTTTATGTTACGTGTCCGATTGCCTGGAGGGGTTGCTTCTCCTGATCAATGGCTCGTAATGGATGATCTTGCTGATAAATATGGTAATGGAACTTTGAAACTGACTACTCGTGAAACGTTCCAAATGCATGGGATTTTAAAATGGAATATGAAAAGCACAATTCAGGGGATTCATCATGCCCTTATGGATACCATTGCTGCTTGCGGCGACGTCAATCGTAACGTTATGTGTTCTTCAAATCCATATCAATCTGAGATTCATGAAGAAGTATATGAATGGTCTAAAAAGCTGAGCAATGATTTATTGCCGCGCACAAGAGCGTATCATGAAATTTGGCTGGATGAAGAAAAAGTAGCAGGAACACCGGAATTCGACGAAGTCGAACCAATGTATGGTCCGCTGTACTTGCCACGGAAGTTCAAAATCGGAATCGCTGTGCCGCCAGGAAATGATATTGATGTTTTTTCACAGGACCTTGGCTTTATTGCGATTGTGGAAGATGAAAAACTAATCGGTTTTAACGTAGCAATTGGCGGCGGAATGGGAATGTCGCACGGGGATAAAGCAACTTATCCACAGCTTGCAAAAGTGATTGGCTTCTGTAAACCTGAACAATTATATGATGTAGCCGAAAAAACGATTACGATTCAAAGGGACTACGGAAACCGATCTGTCCGTAAAAACGCTCGTTTTAAGTACACAGTCGATAGATTAGGTTTAGAAACTGTTAAGGCTGAGCTCGAACATCGACTTGGCTGGAATTTAGATGAAGCAAAGCCGTACCATTTTGACCATAATGGTGACCATTATGGATGGGTCAAGGGAGTAAAAGGAAAATGGCATTTCACGCTGTTTATTGAGGGCGGACGTGTCGCTGATTTTGATAATTACAAGCTTAAGACCGGCTTGCGTGAAATCGCAAAGGTCCATACCGGCGATTTTCATCTGACTGGAAATCAGAACGTTATTATTTCAAATGTCTCCACTCAGAAGAAGAAAAAAATAAATGACCTTATTGAGCAATACGGTTTAACTGATGGTAAGCATTATTCCGCGCTGCGCCGCAGTTCAATGGTATGCGTTGCTCTCCCAACCTGTGGTTTGGCGATGGCAGAGGCAGAGCGCTATTTACCATCATTAATTGATAAAATTGATACGATCGTGGATGAAAATGGACTGGGCGATAAGGAAATTACGATCCGTATGACAGGGTGTCCGAATGGCTGTGCCCGACATGCCCTTGGGGAAATTGGTTTTATCGGGAAAGCACCAGGAAAATACAACATGTATCTTGGCGCTGCGCATGATGGCAGCCGTTTAAGCAAGATGTACCTTGAAAACATTGGCGAAGAAGAAATCTTAAGTGAACTACGCGTTTTACTTTCTCGATATGCGAAAGAACGTGAAGTGGGCGAGCACTTCGGTGATTTTGTCATTCGTGCCGAGATCATCAAAGCTACCACGGACGGTACCAATTTTCACGACTAATAAATAATCACAAAAAGGCAGGGGAGGTATTCCTGTCTTTTTTGTCATGGTAAAAGGTGTCCAAGGAAGAACATCTGCATAAAAAAAGCAAACACGGTGACATACGCCATGTTTGCCTTTTCATATCTATTAGTAGTATTTAAAACGATGCGTTATCCGCGTCTTCCGCCTCTGCCGCCCCGTTTAGTTTCAGTGCTGCGTTTTAAGGTAGATAAATTTTCTTCACTAGACTTCAAAAATTTCGCGATTTTATCTTCGAAATTTTCCTTTGGTTTAAAATTGCTCTTTGAACGGAAATCTTTAGAACGGTTATCTACTCTTCCCTGACGTGGTGGACGTTGGGAATAAGACGAGGTTTGTCCTTCGGGCTTATCTATAGCTTTTTTGATGGACAAGGCAGTCTTTCCGTCCTTCTCACTAATTACTTTAACTTCAATTAGGTCGCCAACCTTTAAATGGTCGTTTACGTCTTTTACATAGCTGTCTGCTACCTCACTGATATGAACTAGCCCTGTTGTTCCACCTGGCAATTCTACGAATGCTCCAAAACTAGTGATGCCTGTTACTTTACCTTGAACCTTAGTACCTACCTCGATTGACATAAAAAAATGTTCCTCCTCAATAATGTTAAAACCACTTTATTATAACAAATATCTAGCGTTAATATCAATATCGATCAGAAAATAAAATTTCATTCTTTTTTTTCATCTGATGGTTTTTAGTCAATAGTTGAATATTTTATTTTATGAAGCACATAGCCTGTGAAGAGTTGAAATAAATCAATAAAATTTTTGGGATTTTTGTTGGTTAACAACTCGATTTTTTGCAAACGATAAGCTAAACTGTTGCGATGAATATGGAGCTCTGCTGAAATAGCATTCATATCACCACTATTCTCAATAAAGCTAATTCAAGTCTCTATTAGTTCCATACCTTTTGGACTTGACTCAAGTTCACGATAAAAGTTGCTGATTTCTTCAAATTCGATATCCTTATTAGTTAAATAGTCAATAAATTTGGCTCTTTAAGACTGTTTCCTTTTACAATGACTGCTATTCTATCAATATCGAGTTTAATCCCCACAGCTTCTCCGTTATTAATAAATGCTTGGTCATAGTCATCCGTTCGAAAAATCCAATGATACATAAACTCCTCTTTCATTTGCCCTTGAATTCTCCGCTCTTTATATAAAAATTCTTGGTTGATTAAGGTGGCTGTGAGGTCACCCTCGTTTTTTCATATAAATAAAAGTTGAGAATTCAGTGAGAAGACCATAAAATTTGTGTATCGGAGTCATGTTACAATTTTATAAAAAAATGTTTTTCTAATTTAAATATAAAGGACAGATGGGTATGAAGTTTGTGTTAGCGCCTGATTCATTTAAGGAAAGTATGACGGCGAAAAAAGCTGCCCTTGCCATGGAAAAAGGAATCCTAAAGGTGTTCCCTGATGCCGAATGCGTGATTGTTCCAATGGCAGACGGTGGAGAAGGAACTGTGGAGTCACTTGTAAGTATGTCGAATGGGGAAATGATTAAAACAGAAGTCATTGGACCATTAGGGGAAAAAAGAATCGCCGAATTTGGTCTATTAGGAGAAGGGCAAACAGCTGTGATAGAAATGGCAACAGCAAGTGGACTAGAATTGATCCATCCTGAGGATCGTAATCCATTAGTAACCACCACTTTTGGAACGGGTCAATTAATTAAACATGCCCTTGATAAGGGGGTTAGCCGCATCTTAATTGGCATCGGCGGGAGTGCAACCAATGATGGTGGGGCTGGAATGCTCCAAGCGCTTGGTGTCTCTTTTAAAGATCAGAATGGTGAAGAACTTTCCTTTGGCGGCGGGGCTTTAGGTCGATTGCACTCCATTGATGTCAGTGGATTGGATGAACGAATATTCGCAGTTAAGATTGATGTAGCCTGTGATGTCACCAATCCTCTCATTGGGGATAATGGGGCATCTGCTATTTTTGGTCCGCAAAAAGGGGCAAGCCCTGAGATGGTAAAACTACTTGATCGGAATTTATCACTTTATGCAAACTTGATCAAACAAAAACTAGGTAAAGAAATTGCCTTTATGGAAGGGGCCGGAGCGGCTGGTGGATTAGGTGCCGGGTTAGTTGCTTTTCTAAATGCTCAGTTAAAAAAGGGTGTCGAACTAGTTATTGAATATACCGGTCTTGAAGAGCGAGTCAAGGGTGCCGACTATGTTTTTACAGGTGAGGGAAGTATTGACGGCCAGACTTTATATGGGAAAACACCCTATGGGGTTGCAAGCATTGCTTTAAAGCATTCGGTTCCTGTCATAGCATTTGCAGGCCGAATCGGAAATGGTGTCGAACCATTATATGATCATGGATTTAATGCCATTATTGGAATCTTGCCAGGTGTGACCAATTTAACAGAAGCTTTGGAAAAAGGGGAAACCAATTTAGCTTTCGCTGCAGAAAATATATGCCGAGTGATAAAACTAAAATAAATGGCGCTGGAGCTGGATTCAGACAACATTTTCATTGTTTTCGACTATTAATTCCTATAAAAACAAAAGCAGCTGTCGAAATTTCGGCAGCTATTTTTTATATCAATTGTAGAAAACTGTCGATAACAGATATAATATCAGTAGTTCTACAAAAAGATTAAAATCCAAGGAGCGAGAAGATGGTTGGTTCTCCCAAAAATATAACTGTTGAATCAGTAAATCGAAATACTCTATCTAAGCAAGTTGTCGAAAGTATTATCCAATTATTAATTAGTGGGCAGATGAAACCTGGAGACAAACTCCCGACTGAAATGGAACTGATGGAAAAGCTTGAGGTGAGCCGGCCTGTTTTACGAGAGGCTCTAAGTTCACTCCAATCACTAGGTGTTATTTCCCGAAAAACGCGTGAAGGTACTTTTTTTAACAATAAAATCGGCAGTCATCCTTATTCCGTTATGCTAGCACTAGCGCATGATAATATTCCAGCTATGGTAGAAGCACGAATGGCCTTGGAATTAGGCTTAGTAACGATGGCGGCTGAAAAGATTAATAATGAGCAGCTTAGCGAATTAAAAGAAACGATTGATTTTATTGCAAACTGTAAAGATGACAATTATGGGGAAGCGGATAATGAATTTCACCGAATTATTGCCTTAAGTGCAAATAATCCGATCGTGGAAGGGATGATTGATTCCTTACACATCACACTTAGAAAAATTGACAGCCACATAAAAGTACGAGAACGAGAAAGAACCCTTGAGCATCATTTGGCCATATATGATGCCTTAGTTAAAAGGGATCCCTATCAAGCATTTCATGCGATGTATGTACACCTTAATTATGTTCGTGAAAAAGTATTAAAACAAAATCTCTAACACAGAATTACCCTTTTTTGTAATCAGTTTCAGGGACTTTATGTTGGAAAATTCGCAAAATAAATTTTATTGAAAGCGTATGCTATAATAATGGTAAAAACAACAGCAAGGGGATAATCACTATGTTGAAAGACATTTTTATGGGTTTATCACAAAATCAATTTTTGAATAGTACAGCTAAAAAATACGGTTTAAAATTAGGTGCACAAAGTGTCGTAGCTGGTACTAATATACCTGAAGTAATCCAAAGTATTAAAGAACTCAACGCACATGGAATTTCATGTACGGTCGATAACTTAGGGGAATTCGTTTTTAAAGAAGAAGAGGCCACTGAGGCAAAAGAACAAATTTTGAAGGTCATCGACGCCATTCATGAGCATAAAGTGGATGCACATATTTCTTTAAAACCGACGCAGATAGGTTTAGAT
>NZ_JBALOS010000306.1:0-616 GCF_036962765.1 Neobacillus drentensis | reverse complement strand
TCTGTTTAAATAATATTAGAGAAATTGTTGATAAAGCACATCGTTATGATATTTTTGTGAATATTGATATGGAGGATTTCAAACACTTAGAGCCTACTTTTAATTTATTAGATGACCTTTCGTTGGAGTATCAAAATGTAGGTACCGTGATTCAAGCTTATTTCCATAAAGCACAAGAATATCTTGAAAGATATGAGAACTTCCGTATTCGTCTTGTTAAAGGTGCCTATAAAGAGTCAGCAGAAATTGCTTATCAAGATAAGAAGGATATTGATGCGAACTTTATTAAAATTGTTGAATGGCATCTATTAAATGGAAAATTCACTTCCATCGCAACACATGACCATCGGGTCATTAATCATGTGAAAGAATTTGTAAAGAGACATGATATTCCGAATGATAAATTCGAATTTCAAATGCTATATGGTTTTAGAAAAGACATGCAGTTACAATTGGCAAGTGAAGGCTACAACTTCTGTACCTATGTTCCTTTCGGCAATGACTGGTACGGTTATTTCATGAGACGTCTAGCTGAACGACCTCAAAACCTAAATCTTGTTGCTAAGCAGTTCTTTAACAAAAAAACGAACACGGTACTTGGTGTCGCAGCAGGGGC
>NZ_JBALOS010000305.1:0-1383 GCF_036962765.1 Neobacillus drentensis | reverse complement strand
ACCTCGTATTCGGACAGGACCAGGGGATTTTTTTCGGATGCTGTCTGAATCAGCCTCGTATTCGGACAGGATCAAGGGGATTTTTGTGGATGTTGTCCGAATCAACTTCGTATTCGGACAGTCCTAAGCGATTTTGTGTGGCTTTTGTCCGAATACCTGGCTCATATTGACCTCCCTAATATTTTCCTACAAGTTCATTCCGACAATTAGCCCGCCATATTAAAACAAATAAAAACACACGACACATTTCTTGTGTGCCGTGTGTTTTTTCGAGCGAAATCAAAGTTGTTAGTTTATTTTAGTTTGTTTGTAAAATCTTTCATGACATCCAGATCCATCGAACCTGTATATTTATTCTGGATAATCCCTTTACTGTCAATAAAATACGTAGTAGGGATGGATAATACTTGGTAAGTTTCATTTACTTGATCATCGGCATCCAACAGGATTGGAAAGGTGATTTTATTCTCATCCACAAACCCCTGGACATCTAATTGTGGATCAATGTTTACTGCTAGTATGACAATATCCTTTTGCATCTGTTTTGAAAATTGCTCCATTGCCGGCATTTCAGCTTTACAAGGTGGACACCAGGTTGCCCAAAAGTTAAGCATCACTTTTTTTCCTTTTAAATTAGATAGTTTTATCTTCTCACCGGTAAGGGTTTTAAGTTCAAAATCAGGTGCTTTTGCTCCAACAGCGAGACCTTCTTTGCTTGCTGTGGTTTGACTTGTCGTTTCGGGAGTTTCTGACTTCTTATCCATAGCTTGAACAATCGCGACTGTAAGTAAGGAAATTAGTATTACGGAAGCCATTACCTTTTTTATCATTCCCGAATCCTCCTTTACATCATAATCTGCTATATCGATTTTACACTATATTCTTAGGTGAAACCAAACTAGGATATGCCGAAACTGTGACAATTTGCAAATAAACATGTTTTAATCATTTTTGCCATTCTTAGGCTTGAAAGAGTTTCACTAGTTCTTCATCATAATTCCCTTTTATTATACCCTTTTCCGTGATGATTGCGTTAATAAGCTCATGAGGTGTGACATCAAACGCAGGATTAAACACTTTTACCCCTTCAGGAGCGGTTCGTTTTCCGAATCCCTCTGTAATTTCGGTTGCATCTCTTTCTTCAATTGGAATATCAGTCCCAGTCTTGGTATCCAAATCAATCGTGGAGATCGGTGCGGCAACGTAGAAAGGAATATTATGTGCTTTTGCTAATAGTGCTACTCCATACGTCCCAATTTTGTTGGCAACATCGCCATTTGCTGCGACACGGTCGCATCCGACAATGACTGCTTGTACCCAGCCTTTTTGCATGACCATGGCTGCCATATTGTCCGTAATGAGGGTAACATCTATTCCAGCTTG
>NZ_JBALOS010000304.1:380-10874 GCF_036962765.1 Neobacillus drentensis | reverse complement strand
AAGCATCTTTTCGACACTACCTTTCAAAATCTTCTACTCTTTATTTTTAAGAAATGAAAGTGGAAAGTAAATCCATCTATTTTCCTTTAGACTTTATTCCTACCTATTGTAACGGTTTTCTTCACCTTTTATAATAGGGAATCCTTAATACATCAATCGGACAGTAAATAAAATCGTGTCAGTTTAATGGGTCAATGAATACAATTTAGAAAAAAAGCATTTCAATGTACAGTGAGAGGTATGATGACATCATGTTTTCTGTTACAGGAATGCAGGGTTTTGAGTTGTTTTCAACGGTCCATATCATTACGTTGGCTCTATTCTTCGCGGCATGTTGTGCGTTAGTGTATTTCCGAAAAAAACGTAAGATTTACCAGCAGATCATTAAATGGACACTTTTCATCCTTTTGCCTGCATGTGAGATTTCCTTGCATGTATGGTTAATCCTCACAAATCAGTGGGATTTGAACGATCTTCCTTTACAATTGTGTTCACTCAGTACCTTTTTAGCCCTGTTTTTATTTTTGAAAAAGAATAATAAAGTGTTTTATTTGTTATATTTCTTTGGCACCTTAACTCCCATTTTAGCGATGGTTACACCTGAAATGGCCTACACATTCCCACATTTTCGCTATATCGAATATTTCCTTCATCATTCTGTTATTCCGTTAGCTGCATTTTATTTTATCCTTTATGAAGGTTACCGGGTTCCCAAGAAAGCGATCTTATTTAGCTTCCTAACCATAAACATGATTGCCGTTCCCGTATTTTTCTTAAATCTCTTGCTTGGCACGAACTTTTTCTACTTAGCGGAGCCAACTGAAGCCAAAACAATTCTAACATTCTTCGGCAGTGGAATTATGTATTATATTAATCTTGAAATCGCCGCACTTATTGTGTTTTTCATCACCTATTTACCAATGGGGGTTTTCCAACGGATTGAAAATAAAAACAAAAAAATGGAAGTTAAAAAAGATAATGGGTTTAGCTAAGCTCACATCAATAAGTAACAAACGAAAAGGATGAAGGCTCGAGGACTTCATCCTTTTCGTTTATTCCGTACTAACTGAAAGAGAAGTTCAGCCAGTCAATATCGTAAACTCCCTAAACGTAACCAAGACGTGTTAATAATGTAACGGTTGCAGCAGTACATAAACGAATTACGCACAAATTTCATGACTAAAATCTTAAATTTTATCAGGGATTAGGCACTCTAAGTGAGTTCCTTCCTATACATATAAAGTACAAATAATAATTTTGTTGACTTTTTGTCAACATTTATATAGCAACAAGCACTTTTTGGTTTACTTAGTTTTTATAAAACAACCTGAAAAATTGAAAATATATGAAACCATTAAATCATGTGAGAAACTCAATGTTGACAAAGTGTCAACGAATATGTATATTTCAAATTGCATTTGCTTTTTCAAAATAGGAGGTACTTTGCAATTATATCCTTAATTTTTTGAAGTTTCCTATGATCATTTTCAGATGAAATTGTATGAAAAAGATAGAAAGGAAGGCAGATATGTCGGATGAAAAAATAGATAAAAAACTAGGATTGTTTTTGAAGAAATTGTTAAAAGAACGTTCTTTATCCATGCGGAATCTTAGTGAACTTACTGATATTGACACAGCCACTATCTCACGGATTATAAATGGGAAACGCAAAGCGAATCCTGTACATTTGCAAAAATTCGCTGACTATCTGGATGTCCCTATTTCAGAATTATTTATTGTTGCAGGTTATTCAATTGAACAGAAGAAGACATCACAGCAATCTGATATTTTTATGTCTGTTGAAAGTATTCAACTCTTACTCGAATCTTCTAATTTAATAGATAATAAATGGTTTCCAGAACAGGGGTTTCTACCTTTACTTCTCTTCCTTTTTTCACGATATATCCACAGATTGATTCTAATTCCAACGTTTTCCCTTTCAGCATATCCTGAAGCATGGAAGTTTGATGATCCTTTGCTAATTGTCCTTGTGCCAAAATGGTTTCATAGAAATCTTCTTCCATATCAATTCCCAATCCAACTGCAACAGCTATTGATTCTTTGCAAATTTTTATCGCCAGTTGGTGCAAGCCCTCATCATCATAAATGGCACCAACCCTTGACTCGATCAGAGCTGTTAATGGATTAAAGGTTACATTCCACAATAGCTTGTTCCATTTGATTTTAATAACATTGGGGGATGTGAAGCTTTCTATGTTTGCTTCATTAAATAATGTTGCTATCTCATCTACCTTTTTAGCTAAATTGGCGTCAACAGCCCCGATAATTAATCTTGGAGGTACACCAATCTGCTTTACTACACCCGAGTCTATAACGCTTGCTTGAATGTAAGCAGCTGCTGAAAGTATTCTCCTTTCACCAAATATGGAAGAAAGAATTTCTTCATTGTCCACTCCATTTTGAAGCGTCATGATTAGGCAGTTTTCTTTTAAAAACGGCTGAAGATGGATGGCAACATCATTTGTATCTGTCGCTTTTACACAAAATAACAGCAAATCTATATCGGAAAATGCCTCATATTTGTCGGTAAAGAAACCATCGGTAGTGAATTTTCCCACTTCACTTTCAATCATTAAGCCTTTTTCCTGCAACCTCTCGAGGTTGTTTCCCCTTGCAAGGAAAACGACATCATTACCGGCCTTCTTTAATAGTCCGCCAAAATAGCCGCCGACAGCTCCAGTTCCTGCAACACCAATTTTCATTCTTCATCCTCCAGGTATGGTGGTATGTTTGGTTCTGAAAAGACTAAACTCCATCATTTCAGATAACTAAGTTAATCAAGTAAATCAGGCTGTTCTTTTATAATCCGATTCCATAATGGCTGGAATTGAAACCATCCAGCCTCTGAAGTTCCCACTGTTTCGTACGTTACACTCGCATTAACATCCTCAATTAGAACAGGTTTCCCTACTGACTCCGCAAGCAACTGAGCCTGGCATGAACGTTCCATTGTGATAAACCACCAAGCCGCTTCATCAACTGATTTCCCGACAGTTAGCAAGCCGTGATTTCGTAATATACACGCTTTACGGTCCCCAAGGGCTTTCCCAATCCGTTTTCCTTCCTCAATATCCAAAACCACGCCAGTGTAGTCATCAAATAATGAATGATCTTTATAAAAGGCACAAGTATCTTGGGTAATAGGATCGAGCAGACGGCCAAGGGAAGACCATGATTTACCATAAACAGAATGGGCATGTGCAGCGGCAATAACATCAGGGCGTGCTGCATGAATCTGAGAATGGATGGCAAAGGCTGCACGATTTACAGGATAGTTGCCTTCAACAACGTCCCCCTCATGGTTACAGAGAATTAAGTCAGAGGCCTTAATTTGGCTAAAATGCATCCCGAACGGGTTAACCCAGAAGTGATCTTTAAACTCCGGATCTCTTGCGGTAATGTGACCTGCCACTCCTTCATCAAAGCCAAATTTTGAAAATAACCGAAACGAGGCAGCTAATCTCTGTTTTAAATGTTCTCGTTCCTCCTCCATAGTCGAAAAAACTGGCGGATGATAGCTCAATACCATTTTATTAGTCATGGATTCACTCCTTTTTGTAGTCGTGCTATTTAATGAAAAATAACAATAAACCCAGCACCAAGAAGAGCAGTTCTCTTGATGCCGGGTCATAAATTCACTCATGCTTAGTATTGGTGATACAATACTTCACCTTTTAACACTTCATTCCCTTGTTGATTTACAGCCTGGACCGTAAAGCGCAGGTTTTTATCCTGCTTTTCTTTCAATGTTGCCTTCAGCGTGATCACATCGTTCAAAAATACCATCCCTTTGAAGCGGATTGAGTAATCCATCATAAATCCTTCTTCATAATAGGCAGTAAAAAGCTTAGCAAGATTCCCCATCGTCCACATCCCATGGGCAATAATACCAGGTAATCCGGCCTTTGTTGCCTCGTCATCAATGGTATGAATGGGGTTAAAATCTCCAGATGCACCTGAATATTTAATGAGATCCATCCTTGAGACTGGCTCCAATTGAATTTCCTTTACAGATTCTCCGACTTGTAACTGTGCAAGTGTACTCACTTAACCAACACCCTCCTCACAGCTTCAGATATGACAACCGTTGAGGTTGAACTAAATATCAAAGCGCCTGAAGCATCTTCTCCAAAGCTTTCAAGAACCAAGAACCCCATCTCCCCAAAGTTCCCTTTTTTCTCAAAATAGTTCTTCACTTTGGAAAAGCAGTAAATCTCTTCACCAACCCTTAAGGGCCGTTCGTAATGAAACGTTTGTTCACCATGGATTAAACCTTTATTGGGCAGGTTTAACCCATCGATATCACCATACTCAAATGTCCTCGGAAAGGTTGGCGGTGCAATGTTTGCTCGATATCTTGAATTTTTCCCAGTCTCTTCATCAAAGTATATCGGATGGAGGTCCCCAATTGATTCCGCGAACTTCTTGACGGCTCCTCTTTCAACTACATTTTTAACTTTGTTCGAATGTTTACCTATCTGGTTTTTAAACAATTTATCTTCACCTCATCTATTTAGCATTTTGGTCCGCCAGCAACATAGATAACTTGACCATTCACGAACGATGATTTTTCATCAGCAAAGAAGGCAACGGCATTGGCAATATCTGCCGGCTTTCCACTTCTTCCGACCGGAATTGTAGCTACACTTGCTTGAATAAGCTGCTCAAATGGAATCCCGATTCTAGCGGCCGTTTCCTTTGTCATTTCTGTTTCAATAAATCCTGGTGCGACGGAGTTTGCAGTGATTCCATATCTACCTAACTCAATTGCAAGTGTTTTTGTAAAGCCCTGCAATCCGGCCTTTGCGGCAGCATAATTGGCCTGCCCGCGATTTCCTAGCGCTGAGGTCGATGAAATATTGATAATTCGCCCATATTTATTTTCGACCATATATTTTTGGACAGCGCGGGCTGCATTAAATGATCCTTTTAAATGGACATCCATTACAGTTTGCCAGTCTGTATCTGTCATTTTAAAAAGCAGGTTATCACGGATGACTCCGGCATTATTAACCAAGATATCGATAGAGCCGTATGTTTCATAGACCTCTTTCATTGCGTTTTCAACCTGCTCGGCATCCACGACGTTTGCCACTTTGGCATAAACTTCATAACCTTTTTCTTTTAATTCACTGGTCGTTTCACTTAACGCCTCTTCATTTAAATCGATTAAAGCAACCTTTGCACCTTCTTCTGCAAAGAACTCAACAATCCCTTTTCCGATGCCGCGGCTTCCACCCGTTACAAACGCCACTTTCCCTGCAAATCTCCCTGCCATTTCTATTCCTCCTCTAGTTTAATCTATTTGTAGAATACGCTTACATTAAATACGATTAAACATATTGCCCAATCTTGACATGCCCTTTAATAAGATTACGTGCGATAATCATGCGTTGGATCTCATCTGTGCCATCGTAAATTCTCCAAAGCCTAGCTTCACGATACCAGCGCTCAATCGGTAATTCTCTTGTATACCCCATGCCGCCGTGAATTTGAAGGACACGGTCGACGACATTGTTGCCCATATTTGCACCATATAATTTTGCCATCGATGCCAAGTGACGGTTATCTTCGCCATTATCAAGTGTAAACGCTGCGTTCAACACGAGCCATTTTGCGGCTTCGATTTCAACCGCTGAATCAGCGATTTGCCATTGGATTGCTTGTCTTTCGGCAATTGGTTTCCCAAATGTGACCCTTTCTTTGGCATAATCAATCGCCATTTGCAGCAGGCGTTCGGCCGAACCGACAGCTCTGGCACCAACGACCCAGCGGGCAAAACCGATCCACTCCAGTCCAAGATTATAGCCTTTGTGTAATTCACCTAGGATATTTTCTTCTGGAACACGAACATTATCGAATACCAAGCCAGCTGGTCCCCATTCTCCCATTGTATGTATATACTCAGATTTCCAGCCCATTTCCCGGTCAACAATAAAGCATGTAACCCCTTCTCGCCCTTGTGTTGATTGATGTAGGTCTCTATCAGTAATAGCGATTGCCATAACAAAATCTGCTTCGTTTCCACCAGTAATAAACGTTTTTTCGCCATTTAGGACCCAGTCATTGCCGTCTTGTACTGCCGTCATTTTAATATTTCTTGTGTCGGAACCAGCACCAGGCTCGGTCATGGCAAAACAAGACTTTTTCTCCCCATTAATTGTAGGAATTAAGTATTTTTTCTTTTGTTCTTCATTCCCATAATAAAGAATATTATCTGCACTGCCGCCAAATTGAAACGGAACAAAGGTTTTTGAAACTTCCATTAACACAATTGCCATCATCATTTGTCCAAGGTCTGCCCCGCCATATTCTTCTGGTGTGTTAATTCCCCAAAACCCGGCTTCTTTAGCCTTTAATTGCAGTTCTTTTAACTTACCAGCAGGAAGACTTGGTTTACCTTCTCGTTCATTTCTTAGAACATCGTTTTCAAGTGGAATGAGTTCTTTTTCTACGAATCTTCTAATCGTTTTTTGAACCATTTTTTGTTCATCCGTCAATCGTAAATACATCACATTCACTCCATTCTTATTCTAAAAATCAAGATTAATGCCGTTAATTAATCATATGCTAAACCGAACGAATGCATACCTACCGGTTGGTATGTTAACTTTATTTTATTCCGAACTTTCAGATAACACAAGCTAATCTTTACCTTATTAACAAAAAAATCCACTGCAAACCAGAATATTCAATATTAATCAATCATTCACTATGTAACCGACTAAATAATATAATAAATTCTGTTTAGATGACTATTTTCCTGTTTTTTTACAAATGATAAAGAAGATATTCAATAGAATATCTTCGTTTCCAATCCTTTGATGAGGTGATTTGATGAGCTATAAAGATCATTTAGATCCGCACTCAGAGCTTTTTCATTATGGTACAACGAGAGCGAAGCATACCAAAGCACAGATTAATGGGCAAACGCAAATGTCACAAAATCAGATCATTCTAAGGAGTAATGCCAAGGCCCACCGCTGGTAAGGTTTTGGCAGAGAAACGTAAAATGGCAGGGTAAAAACATCCTGTCATTAGAAGAAAAGACCTTTTCTCGGACTAGTTCGGGAAAAGGCTTTTCTTTTTTCTAAACAATGTGCTATTACAATATTGATAATGTTAGTTCGAAAAGATAATATAAAAGCTATTAGACAATAAAAACGGGAGTGGTGTTTAACGTGTTTGAGGACTTCAACATTAGAGATGCAAATATGAGTGATTTAACAGCCATCATAGAAATATACAATACAACAATCGAAAGCAGAATGGTAACAGCTGATCTTGAACCAATCTCAGTAGATAACCGAGTGCATTGGTTTCATGAACATTCACCTTCTTTTCGTCCATTATGGGTCGTAGAAGATCAAGGCCAAATCTGCGCATGGGTTAGTTTTCAATCTTTTTACGGCCGTCCTGCCTATAATGCAACTGCTGAAATTAGTATTTATATCCATCCAGACTTCCGAGGGAGAAAACTGGGTAAATATTTAATTCAAAAAGCAATAGAAGCCTGCCCACGTTTAAACATTAAAACCTTGCTGGGTTTTATTTTTGGCCATAATGAACCTAGTATTAAGCTTTTTACAAGTTTTGGCTTTGAAAAATGGGCACACCTTCCAAATGTAGCCGAGTTGGATGGAATTGAGAGAGATTTACTCATTCTAGGGAAAAGAATCAAATAAACCATGGAAATATACTTTTACCACTATTGTATTATTCCAAATTAATGGATTTTCTAGTACTATAGACTAATGTACGTTATTTAATGAAAAGAACTGGTGATTTCCATGGAGAAAAAAAAGCTCATACTTCTTTACCTTATTTCAAGTATTATTTGGATATATAGTTCCAATTATTTAATTGAACAATACATACCTTCTTCAATCGTTGGTGTGGTTGAAAGAGCGAAAGAGATCTTTTATATATTGGTTACAGGAGGATTTATTTATTTCTTTATTAGTAAAAAAGAGGAATTAACAGCATCGCAGGAAGATCAAGAACGTTTATCGACCTTAATAAATTCGATGGTAGATTTTGTTAACTTTAAGGATGGCGAAGGCCGATGGATTGAAGCCAATGAATTTGGATTACAATTGTTTGGGCTAGAACATGTTGATTATCGAGGAAAAAAAGACTCGGAATTAGCCAATTATTCTGACTTTTATGGTGATGCCCTTAGATATTGTGAAATTTCTGATGAAGAAGCATGGAATAATCGAGCCATTACCCGTATTGAAGAAGTCCTTCCGGTCCCATATGGGTCATCAAGAATATTTGACACAATCAAAGTGCCGCTATTTCATACCGATGGCAGTCGACAAGGATTAGTAATCATTGGAAGGGATATTACTGAAAAAAAGGAAATGGCCTTAAAATTGGCAGAAAGTCAGCAACAATACAAATCATTATTCGAATACAGTCCAGATATTGTTTATATGATGGATCTGAGTGGAACCATTACCAATTTAAACTCACAATATGATGTCATTACAGGCTGCAAACGAGAAGAAATGATTGGAAAAAATATTAAGAATTTATTACCGAAAAAGTATATTAGATATTTACCTAAATTTATTTCTACCGTTGTTGAAGATATGAAACCAGTCATGTATGAGATAAACATTCCACACGCAAACGGAAACCGGATTATATTACAATGTACCTCCCTTCCAATCATT
The DNA here is from genome assembly GCF_036962765.1 of Neobacillus drentensis. GTDB lineage: Bacteria > Bacillota > Bacilli > Bacillales > Cytobacillaceae > Neobacillus > Neobacillus drentensis_C. Next base: position 2,172 of record NZ_JBALOS010000304.1, on the reverse strand, counting down.
ATTAATGGAAATACGACTGGAATTATTGGTTATGGCAGTGATGTGACCAAATTAAGGGAGACAGAAGAGCGCCTCCGAAGGACTGAAAAGTTATCGATCGTGGGTGAATTATCTGCTAGCGTAGCTCATGAAATTAGGAATCCACTGACCTCCTTAAAAGGGTTTGTTCAGCTTTTACAAGTGGAAGATGAAAAGCACCAATACTTTTATCAGATCATGTTAGACGAATTAAACCGTATTAATCATATTGTCGGTGAGCTATTGTTATTGGCCAAACCGCAGATATTGAAATATACCAAGGCAGACCTGCAAAAATTATTAAAGGATGTCATCTCACTATTAAGCACGGAAGCAAGTTTATATAATGTTCAAATCGATTCCTCCTTTCCGGAAAAGGAAATCGTCATTGAGTGTGAACCTAATCAGCTCAAGCAATTATTTATTAATATTATTAAGAATTCGATTGAAGCATCACAAAAAGGTGGAACCGTTTCAATTGATTTGGAAAAGTCAGAAGGAAATAAGGTATTGATCATTATTAAAGACAATGGCTGCGGTATCTCAAAAGAAAGATTAGAGAAAATTGGTGAACCATTCTACTCATCTAAAGAAAAAGGGACGGGATTAGGATTAACGGTCAGTTTCAAGATTGTTCAATCACACCAAGGCACGATCCAATTCGATAGTCAGAAAAATCACGGGACCTCTGTTCGAATTGCCCTCCCTGTAAAGCAAAATCACACAAAGAATAAACGCTGATTAACCAATGAAATCGTATAAAAAATGTTTAAGGCCCGCGCTATGATGCCGGGCTTTTCTTTTTCTTCCAATTCCGAAAGAAAGCAATCATTAATAAAGTAACAGGGATGATAATTTGAAATGGCCAATGTAAATAAAGAGGGACAACAACTAACCCTTCTTTAATATGTTCCGAATAATTTGTGGCAATCGTAACTGATGCAAATAAGACGATCAGTCCTAATGGAAACCCAATCTTGCGTTGATTCGGTATTTGAAAGATATCAGCAGCACCGGCCACAGCAGCATAAAAGTATATTGCAATCTTAAAAAAACCTCCAATGACTAGATAGAGCATAAATAATACATCTAATCGTTCAATAAAATCGGCAATTTGAATTCTCCCCACTGTTGTTAAAAGAGGGAAAGTGGACCGTTGAAAGAGCGCTACACCTAAAACAGAAATATTTACTACCACTGTTATGGTAATATTTATTCCGCTTAAGATCATCCCACTTAAACAGACGATTTTTGCCTTCTTTTTATCTCGTAAGAATGGGAGCAGCATGGTAAAAACAACCATTTCTCCAAAAGGAAAGGTAATGGTTTGGGTTAGAAATGTTTTTATGACTGGTTTCAATCCATTTTCTAAAATCGGCTTTAAGTTTCCTAAATGAATCAAACCAGAAAAGACGATTAATAACATACCTAATATCGCTGTCATGTAGACAACCCCAAAGAAAATTTCTCCAACCCGGGCTAATACCTCAAACCCCTTATGGATTGCATAGATAATAGTAACGATCATCAAGGTATTAATTACAAATAAGGGAGTACTATTATAAATAGTTGACGATAATAACTCTCCAAAATCTCGTAATACCCTTGATGCACAATATAAAAAATAGACAATATATAATCCCCCTATAACCCGTCCTAGCCATTTCCCAGTAATTTCTTGAACATAACTTGTAAAGGGAATGTCAGGGTAGTACATAAATAATCGATAATAAACAAAAAAGACCATTATTCCGCCAGCTAATCCCAACAATAT
>NZ_JBALOS010000304.1:0-352 GCF_036962765.1 Neobacillus drentensis | reverse complement strand
GCCCATTTCAAACAAAACTATCAGCACGAACAATTGGGTTGTGCTTATTTTTACTTTCTCCATGTACTTATGTTCCCCCCTTAAAAAGGGTTTTTATTTAAATCTATGAAAGTTCTTCACCTTTAAACTGGGCTTGTTTTTTTCTTTCTATTACGAAAAAAAGCAATGATTAGTAAAATGGAGGGGGTGATAATTTGAAAAGGCCAAGACAAATATACTGGCACAATACTTATCCCCTCCTTTAGAAATTCTGCCATGTTGGATGCAATCGTTATTGAACCAAATAAAATAATAATTCCAATTGGAAATCCAAGCTTACGTTGGTTTTTAAATTGAAAGATATCAGCAGCAC
>NZ_JBALOS010000303.1:0-6633 GCF_036962765.1 Neobacillus drentensis | reverse complement strand
AATTTATACCTACTCAGTAATCCAACTATTGTAACGGAATATTCAGATTAAAATGTTTTTTCGACTCAAATGGATTTAAGTTAATTATAACCCATTCTGCTTATATATGTAAATTACACATATAAAACATATTAATAAAGTAATCAGACATCCCTTTATGAATTACAAAGGAATATCCGATTACTTTGGTTAATTTAATTTATGAGTTTACTAGGATTTTTTTGAATTCTTCCGTAAGCAGTGGAACTACCTCAAATAAGTCACCAACAATGCCGTAGTCCGCAACCTGAAAGATTGGGGCTTCTGGATCTTTGTTAATCGCTACGACTACTTTTGAGTTAGACATCCCTGCAAGATGTTGAATGGCTCCCGAAATTCCACAGGCAATGTACAAATCAGGAGTTACGACTTTTCCAGTCTGTCCGATTTGCAGGGAATAATCGCAGTATTCAGCATCACATGCACCACGGGATGCGCCTACTGCACCACCCAATACCTCCGCAAGTTCTTGAAGCGGCTTAAAACCATCTAAGGATTTGACACCGCGCCCACCAGAGATAACTACTTTCGCTTCTGATAGGTCTACACCGCCGATAGTTTTACGTACCACCTCTTTTACAATCGTCCGTAAGTCTCTGATTTCAACATTAAACCTCACGACTTCAATCGTTCCGTCGATTTCTTCTACTGGAATATTATTCGGACGCACTGTCGCGAATGGGATGCCGGATACGACTTTCTTTTTCTCAAACGCTTTTCCGGAGTAAATAGGTCGTGTAAAGATTACTTCACCGTTATCAACCTGAACATCAATTATGTCGGATACAAGACCAAGCCCAAAACGAGCTGCAATGCGTGGGGCAAGATCTTTTCCGATAGCCGTGTGAGGCATTAGTATCGCTTCTGGCTCTACTGTATCAATTACCTGGCGCAATGCTTGTAAATAAGCATCCGTTGTATATACATCCATTTCTTCGTTGCCAATAATATATACTTTTTTTGCGCCATGTTTCCCCAAAACATTTGCATAATGAGTTGCCTCACTGCCTATTGCAACAGCTATAACTTCCCCACCTTCAGCAATGCGCTTCGCAGCAGACAGTGCCTCAAGTGACACACCTCTTAAATTTCCAGCTTTTGCTTCCGTCAAAACTAGTACTTTTCTCATATTCGTTCATCCTCCAATGTGATTAGATTACCTTCGCTTCACTGCGAAGAAGTGCGGCTAGTTCAGAAACTTGATCTTTGATATCCCCATTCAGGATACGACCTGCTTCCTTTTTCTTCGGAAAAAATGTCTCAGTGACAGTCGTTTTTGCATCGGCATCGTCCTCTAAAGTTAAATCATCTATCTCTAAACGCTCAATTGGTTTTTTCTTCGCTTTCATGATACCAGGCAGTGAAGGATACCGTGGTTCATTTAAGCCCTGTTGTGCTGTGACCAAAACAGGAAGTGAAACCTCAATTACTTCTTTATCCCCTTCAACATCACGCTCGATAATGGCTTTATTGCCCTCGATGTCCAGCTTTGTGATGGTCGTTACTTGTGCAATGTCAAGTTCTTCTGCAAGTCGTGGCCCTACTTGTCCAGAACCATAATCAACTGCTACATTTCCACCTAAAATAATATCAAATTCTCTATCTTTTATTACGGCCGAAAGGATTTTGGCTGTCCTATATTCATCAAGATCCATATCATCGTTATCAACAATAACCGCTTTATCTGCACCCATTGCAAGCGCCGTACGTAACGCATTCTCCGCACGTTCAGGTCCTATAGTGATAACAGTTACTTCACCATCGTGCACATCACGCAATTTAATTGCTTCTTCAATCGCATATTCATCGTAAGGATTGATGATGAAGTTTACCCCATCTTCACTAATGGTGCCGTTTTGGAGCACTATTTTTTCTTCTGTGTCAAAGGTTTGTTTCATCAAAACTAAAATGTTCATTTTTTATATCCCCTTTTCAGATTATTTTTTAAAAGGCACTACGTTAATTGAACAATTCTGGTGTTCACTCCACAAATTTGGCTTGTACCACATACTCTTTTTCAATTCTTTAGCCTTTATGTTAATTAAAGCTTTTGTTACTCAAAGAATAGTTCATTACCAATTGAACCTTATTCATTCAAAATATATTGAATATTTATAATCATATCGCCATTGTTTTAACTAGTAAATTTACGGTTTTTAATGGTACGTTTAGCATAATTTAATATCCATAAACTAAGAATTCTGCAACTAAAATTATTGCACCGAATTCAGCATGATATTAATCTACAACTAACTATTAACTTTGCATAAAAGTTCACTTTATTCACCTTCTTCAAATATAGACAAAGAACGACCCTCAATTGAGAATCGCTCCAACCCTATAATAAATATATTAGTTTAAAAGATTTTGTGACTATTTCCCATCATTTAGTTCTGGGAAATCCTGTCTTGTATATGTGAGAATTGAAAAGATATTCTCTGAAATGTTTCTTATAGTCCGAGATTTTTAGCTATAACTACTTTCATAATTTCATTAGAGCCACCATAAATACTGCCAACCGCTGCATCCCGGTACCTCCTTGCAATCTCGTACTCTTCCATAAACCCGTATCCACCGTGTAATTGCAGACATTCTGTTGCTGCTTTCTTCGCTAAATCTGACACCCACCATTTTGCCATCGATACTTCTGTTACAATATCTACTCCAGCCATATGTTTTTGAATCAGATTGTCAACAAATGTACGACCTATTTGAATCTCCGTAGCAAGCTCTGCTAATTTAAATTGTGTGTTTTGAAATTTACTTAGCGATTGCCCAAATACTTTACGTTCTTTTACATAATTCATCGTTATTTCAAGCATTCTTTCTGCAGAAGTAATTGCTGCGATTGTCATCGCTAAGCGTTCCTGCTGAAGCTTTTCCATTAAATAATAAAAGCCATTATTCTCCTTACCAAGCAGATTACCAACTGGCACTTCTACATCTTCAAAAATAAGTTCTGCTGTATCTGAGCTATGCAGGCCTAATTTTTTTAACTGCTTGCCTTTTGAAAAACCTGGTGTATCATCCTGGACAACTATTAAACTAATACCTTTGTATGCAGGAACAGCATCCAGGTCCGCGGACCTTGCTTCAGTAAAAACAACAGCAGTCAGAAAAGGAGACCACTATAGTATCAATGGTGCAAAAACGTTCATTACAAACGGTATCAATGGGAATCTCTTTATCGTTGTTTGTAACGATTACATCGCTATGAACAGTAGTTCCACTTAATCCCGTACCAATTTTAGTTACTTCTTCTCGGATGACTACTGAATAACCGTAATCCGCATTAAATCCTCCATATTTTTTATCGATCCAAGGACACTTACCATGAAAATTTTGTCATATTTGCAGTTTACTCAATAACTTGTCAGGTTATTTGGCATTATTGTTGAAAATCAAAAAATTCGCCATCCTACAAACAGATGGCGATTTTGTTACAATATCGACGGCAACCAAATAGCAATATTTGGGAAGATGATTAGCAATGCAATTAATACTAAACAGGCTCCGACATATCCCCATACACCCGCAAAGCCATCTTCAATTTTGGTTCCAGAAACGGAGGTGGCCACGAAAACGTTTAATCCTAGCGGCGGATGAATCATCCCAATTTCAGCCATTACTGTTGCTACTATACCAAACCAAATTAAATCAAATCCTAAGCTTTCAATTAATGGATATACTAATGGTACGGCTACAACCAAAATGATAACTTGTTCCATAAAAAAGCCAAGAACAAAGAAAACCGACAGGATTAAAGCTAAAATGACAAATCTGTTAGCATCCATAGATGATATAAGATTTACTAATTTTTGAGTAACTTGTGTCATCGTTATATAATATCCAAAAATAATGGCACCGATTAAGTTAAAAAACAACATCGAGGCGATTTGAACTGTTTCAATTGCGGCTTTACCTAATTTACGAATGGATAGTCCATTAAAAAATGAAATGGCAATGATTAGTATTGCTCCAAATGCAGCAGATTCAACAATGGTTAACATTCCAGTGTAAATGCTAGTAAAAATCAGGGTAATTACAAGTAGGATAGGAAGTAGATTTACGAAATGTTTCCATCCTTCCCCTTTCGTTACCTCTTCCATCGGTGCAAATAATTCTGGTTTTTTCTTTGCTTTCCATATAATTAGAGAAATATATAGAATAACCTGTATAATTGCTGGCACAATGGCAGCTAGAAATAGGTTACTAATGGATTGATTTGCAATGATCCCATACATAATAAGTGCTAAACTTGGCGGAAGTAAGATGGCAATAGCACCAGCTGAACTTACTGTGCCTAATGAAATGCGAATATCATAGCCAAGTCTTTTCATTTCTGGTATGGCGGCTTTAGCTACGAAAGCCGCAGTTCCTGTACTTGAACCAGTGATTGAACCCAGACCTGCAGATGCTAAAACTGTTGATATAACCATGCCTCCAGGAATGCGACGGGTCCAAACGCGAGCGGCATCAAATATTTTATTTACTAACGAAGTTTGCGAGATTACTTCGGCAAAAAAGACGAATATAGGAAGAGAAACTAACAAATATTTAGATACTTCATGATAAGGAGTTGATTGCAATACTCCCATGAGAGCGCTTCCACCGGAAACTAAATATATCCCGAGTGCACCACTAATCCCTACGGCAAAAGCAATCGGCATTCCCATTGCCATGAAAACGAACATTAAAATAAACGGTAAATAAAGACCTACATGTTCCACAGTTTTTTCCCCCTTCTACATTGAAAGTTTATCAGCAATCGGTTCAGGCTTTTCTTCTGAATTTGGCTTAATGATCATCATAAGCTGGTCGTAAAAATCAATCATATAGCGGAGTGTAAAGACAAGTAAACCAACTGGAAGAATACCATAAGATAAGTACATTGGGAAAACTAGTTGTCCGTAATTGAGCTCATTTGTTTCAAAAGCTTCTAATGTAAGCCGAAAAGATAGATAGCCTAATAAAGCGACAAAAAGCATTGAAAGGGTTGTACTAATGAATTCAATAATCCTACCAACTGTCACAGGCAATTTTTCTACAATAAAATGAACGGAAAGGTGTTTTTTTGATCTTTGGGTAATGGCCCCACCAAAAAATACGAGTGGAAGGATTAAAAAGCTTTCGATTATTTCATTTACAGAGGGGAGTGTCGTGTGTAAAACATGTCGAAAAAGCGCATCAGCCATTACAACACAAATAGTAGCTAAGATTGATAAACCCGCGAAAAATGCTAAAAATTGCTCTAAATTATAAACAAGTTTTCTCATGGTAACGCTCCTCTCTTAAGTAAGAATGGAAGAAAATATTCTTCCATTCTTAACATACATTATTATTATTATTTTTCGGATGTAACAGCTTTTTCCATATCTTTTATCGCTGCAGTAGAGCCTTTTGACTCATATGTTTTTTCCCAACCCTTCCAAACTGGATCGAGCTTTTTCTTCATTTCGATTAATTCAGCATTTGAAAAGGTAATCGGTTTCATCCCTTTGTTCGTTAATTGTGTTTTTGTATCAGAAACTTCTTTATCCACTACAGCACCGATGCTATTTGTTACTTCATTACCAGCTTTGATGATGGCATCTTGAACATTTTTTGGTAAGGAATTAAACTTTTTCTCTGACATAGCTAAATTGAATACAAGTGGCGCAATATTTAGATTAGTTGTAAAATATTTTGCGACTTCATTTATTTTTAAGGGCTGGACAGATGGTAAACCAATAATTCCTCCATCAACAGTCCCTCTATCAAATGAAATATATACTTCAGGTATTTCCAATGCAACAGGTGTAGCACCAAGTGCTTTAATAGTTAATTCTGGTCCACCTTTAAAACCATGTAGTTTTAATCCTTTAAGGTCATTTACTTTTGAAACTTCCTTATTAGCAAAAACCAGTTCAGAAGAGGGGCCAACTTGAGCTGCAATTGGAATAAGTCCATTATTCTTAAAATCTGTTTTATAAAGCTGAGAGTTTTTATTTTGTAGTGTTTTCCAATAAGATTTTGTTGCAACTTCAGAATTTGGAGCTGCACCAGGCAGTGTATATGAAGATGATAACGGCATGTGTCCAGGATCTGATGGTCCACCTACAGCAATGTCTGTGATTCCAGAATTTAACATATTATAAAAATCAGGTGCTGGACCAAGCTGAGAATTAGGGTATATTTGAATTGTCACTTGACCATTTGTGTATTCATTTACCTTTTTAGCAAATGGTTCTAGCAAAGCTCTGCTGGCAACATGGTTTTCAGGTGCAGGAGATGCTAGTTTTAGCGTAATTTTCTCAGTAGAAGTCTTAGTTTCAGTAGAGGTCTTGGTGCTAGATCCTTTTGAACAACCGAGTAGTGCAGTACTAGCTAGTAAAATAGTAGCTATTAATAAAAAAATTGTCTTTTTCAACAAAAACCCTCCTAAAGTTGCATGAATTGTAGAAATGACTTACTTTTTTCCGAATAATTGGTCAGTGCTATTTTTTAAACCTCACCTCACCTTTCAATCTAATTTATCCAAGATATTTGGTGTTTTGGTACTTTTTTTGTAAATAATTATCACAATATCTCGAATAATCATAATTGTACAAAAAG
>NZ_JBALOS010000302.1:1313-4394 GCF_036962765.1 Neobacillus drentensis | reverse complement strand
TGATTCAGACAGCATCCGAAAAAAATCCCCTGGTCCTGTCCGAATACGAGGTTGATTCGGACAACATCCACAAAAATCCCCTTGATCCTGTCCGAATACGAGGCTGATTCGGACAACATCCACATAAATTTCCTTGATCCTGTCCGAATACAATACTGATTTAGAAAACATTCGCAAAAAATTCCTAGATCCTGTCCGAATACGAGCTTGATTCGGACAGGATCCACAAAAAAATCCATGGATAGTTCAAATACAAAAGCTTATAATAGTTTTTTTAATAAAAAAATTTATAAACGCTATAATTTTCAAAAAGTTGTAATAATTGCAACCGTTTCCGGGCATAATAACTGTTAGAATAGGATATAAGGACGGTGATACCGATGAGAAAACCTAGAAAACGCTCATTTGCTGAGCTAGTATCTGAAAATAAAACACAACTCTTAAAAGATCGTGCTGCGATGGAAAAAATTGAACAAAGATTAGAAGAAAAGCGTCTCGGTAAAGCGGAATAACACAAAAGTTTTCCATTTATGTTTTCCTTCTTTATGGACAAAATGTTTATAAGGAGGGATCATGACATGGGTAAAAAATATCAAACAAAACGTTTTCAACCAGACCACGTAGGGACACAGCCACGAGGATTTAGTGGCAATAAGGGAAAAAAAATGAATGATAAATCAGGCGATCATGCCCAAGTAATACAAACAAAAGGTGAATAATAATGAATTATAAGACTTAACTGGTGAAAACCAGTGAGTCTTTTTTGTTGTTCACACTGCTTTTGTTGTTTCCGAAAAATTCTCTGTTTATTTTTTTCAGTCCGTAACAAACTATATCTGTAACAATCACACCATAGGAGGAAATACAATGGCCTTTAATAACAAACCGAATCCAGATGATCGTAGTGATAATGTTGAAAAACTACAAGCGATGATTCAAAATACGGAAAATAATATTGAAGCAGCTGAGGAATCATTAGCCCTCACTGACAGTGAGACACAACGCCAGCAAATTGAGCAGAAGAATGAACGCCGCCGGGAAAGCATTGATTCGTTCCGGTCAGAAATTAAAGATGAAGCAAATAACCAACAAAGCTAAAAACACGTGTAGACCTGTTCATTTTGGACAGGTCTTTTGCTTAGGTATGGGGCACCCGTTATGGTAAGATAGAAGGGAAATTTTGAAGAAGAAGTGATAATCTTGAGACAACTTGTAAACCAGCAAACAAATAATGAAGAGAAATTAAAGCAATGGGAACAGGAATTACAGCAAAATGGATCTATTTCAAATGAAAGTGCATTAATTTCCGCATTGACTGATGAATCCAATCCGCTCATCTTATCAAAACTTTTAACCGTTGCCGCCCTCTCTCGACTGGGACGAAATAATCAGGATAAAATGGCATCCATATGGTTGGAAAGAGCTCTTACATTATTCCCAAATAATCAAGAAGCTAAAGAATATATGATGAAATCTGATTGGAAAAAGATGAAGGGCTTACTATTACCGCTTACCTTTCCTTCTATGAGAGAGACAGATAACCGAACAGCGAAAAAGAAAACAGCCGAACAATACATAGAAGTTTGTCAAAACTTTTTAAATAATGCAGATGAAATTCAAACGGATCTAGCAGCAAAAAAAGACCTTTCGTCAACATTAAGGAATACTGATGTTTTTCAAAATTACAATCATCTATATGAGTTGTTTTCGACAGCTATTGACGAAACAGGCAGGCTATTAAAAGCAGTAGAAGAGTATGATCAATCGATTACAGGTGTTTTCCATACCTCCACCTATTATGATGACTTAAAAAAGCATTTATCTATTTTAGAGGAAATCAAAGAAACGTGGCAAAGGCAATTTAATGAAGAAGAAGTCCAATCTGACACTGCTCAAGTCAATGCACTAGATCAACTAAATGATATGGTTGGAATGGAGTTTGTCAAAAAACGGGTAAACGACTTTTACCGATTTCTTAAGTATCAAAAACAGCGGAAGGATCTAGGATTTCAAATTAAGGACGATCTGAGCCTGAATATGATTTTAACCGGAAATCCGGGGACGGGGAAAACAACCCTTGCGCGGTTGTTAGCGAAAATTTATCATGAATTAGGTGTTCTTCCTAGAGAAGAAGTAATTGAAACGGACCGCTCGCAGCTTGTCGGCTCTTTTGTTGGCCAGACGGAAGAAAACGTCCGCAAAATTGTTGAACGTTCGATCGGTGGTGTGCTTTTTATTGATGAAGCATACAGTCTGAAGCGCGAGGGTCAAACGGGAAATGATTATGGTCAAGCGGCAATTGATACGTTAGTTTCGCTAATGACTGGAAATGAGTATGGCGGAAAATTTGCGGTGATCATGGCAGGCTATCCCGAAGAAATGCGTACCTTTTTAGATGCAAATCCAGGTTTACGCAGTCGCTTTCCACAGTCCAACCTCATTCATTTGCCTAATTATTCAAATGACGAGTTAATCAGTATAGCTGAACAGGTTGCGTCAGATAATGATTATTTTCTAAGTGATGACGCTAAAATTCAAATCAATCATCGTCTCGATCGTGAACGGGTAGATGACACATTTGGTAATGCAAGAACGGTCCGCAATATCGTTATCGATGCCATTTTCAAGAAGGGCTCTCTAAAGGAAATCGCGGAAGAAAACATCCTAGAATATATGTTACTGAATAAAGAAGACTTTCTTATCGACAAAGAAGAAAATGATGAGTCCCCATATGAAAAATTAGACCGTCTTATTGGGTTAGATGCATTAAAAGTGGAGATGAGGTCACTTATCTCATTTGTAAAAATGCAGCAATACCGAATGAAAAAAGGACTGTCACCAGTGCCGATTCAATTACATGCTGTTTTCACGGGTAACCCTGGAACTGGGAAAACAACCGTAGCTAAGATTTATGCAGAGCTTTTGAAAGACTGTGGCGTCTTAAATAGAGGCCATCTGATTGTAGCAAGCAGGGCTGATTTTGTGGCTGGATATGTTGGTCAAACAGCCGGAAAAACAAAGAAAAAAATTAGGGAAGCTCTTGGGGGAGTCTTATTTATTGATGAAGCCTATTCGCTTTTT
>NZ_JBALOS010000302.1:0-1288 GCF_036962765.1 Neobacillus drentensis | reverse complement strand
GTAATCGATACTCTTGTCGATGAAATGACGAAGCATAATGAGAATTTAGTGGTCGTCCTGGCTGGTTACCCTCATGAAATGGACTTGCTATTAGAAAGCAATCCAGGACTTCGCTCAAGGTTTAAAAAATTCTTCTTATTTCCTGATTATTCAGCTACAGAACTGCTTGAAATTATGGTAGTCTATGCTGAAAGCTATCAATATCAATTATCTAATGAAGCTAAACAACTGTTATTGAGTAAAATCAATGAAGAAGCCTTTAAAGGAAATGGCCGTTTTGCAACAAACATGATTGATGAAATGATTCAAGCACAGGCCTCAAGGTTAATGGAAATAGAAGAAGAGGAAAATCTGTTTGAAAAGTCTCTGCTACTAGAAGCAGAGGATGTAGTAAAAGCCATTAGTAAAATGTAAATTATCATGTTGAGAGGGTTGGAGCCTGTGGGAAACTTTTTTATTTCGACTAGAGAAATTCAGCTCTATTATGCTGATACAGATATGATGGGTGTTATTTACCATGCTAATTATCTCAAGTTTTTTGAACTTGGCAGAAGTGGGTTTATTGAGGATCTTGGCTATAGTTATCTAGCGATGGAAGAGTCCGGTTATTTTGCGCCAGTTTATGACGTGCAAGCCACTTATAAAAAACCATTACGCTATGGTGATAGAGGTTTTGTAAAAACGTGGGTGGAATTAAATGATGGTATTAAAACGGTATATGCTTATGAGGTTTTAAATGGCGATGATGAGGTATGTGTTGAAGGTAAGACAACCCACATTATTGTTAAAAAGGATAATTTTAGACCGACATCTTTCAAAAAAGCCTTCCCAGAATGGTTTTTAAAATATGAAGAAATCAAGAAAAAGTAGTCGGATATTGTAAGCAAAAATCTGTCGGAATGAGGTGACTTAGGTGGCATTCGGGATCAAACGACAGGAAATAGTCGAGTGGAAGAGAAAAATAGATAATGGCAAGTTAGCTTTCTTAACCCATTATTGGCTGGATGACCGCTTTCCAGGATGCAATACGGTAACAAAGGTTGGTTGTAATAATCTTGAAAAATTAGCAGCCTGGGGACAAAAGTACGGATTAAAAAAAGAATGGATTCATGTTCGGAAGGATGGCTACTCACATTTTGATCTACTTGGTCAGCGCCAAATTGACATTTTACATAAAGAAGGATTGTTAGAACATATTTGGAAAAATAATAGCAGCACACTTGAAGAGTAAACACCTTTAAGTGTGCTTTTTTTAGGATTGGCTATGTAAAAGATTATTGTTGATTTT
>NZ_JBALOS010000301.1:5113-6109 GCF_036962765.1 Neobacillus drentensis | reverse complement strand
TGTCAATAACCATTCAACTTATGGTTTTTCATTTATGAGTATGATAAGTAATCAAAGGAACCGGGACTACTTTCTTTTTATAACCAAAGGGTTACGAGATGAATTTACATCAATATGTAATAACAATTATGATAGGTGCATGGAAAAAACATTATTTGTAAGAGTCGTTAATTATTAATCCCAAATATATAGAGAAATAATAGTATTTTGTAGATGAAAAATTAAACTCTTAAAGGCGCTGCTTTAATACTTCATATACTTTTAGTATTATTAATAATATGAAAAAAGTCATAAATTAATATCCCATTTAGTTTGAGGTGTAATATGGAATATTCAGCGGGGTTTACGAAAGAAAGCTGGTCCGAAAAAGAGATGGAAATAACCATAAGTTTAATGTTGAAAGGCATGGATAGAAAAGAAGCATTGGATCAGATTCTGAATGAAAACCTTTATCAACTCAGGAGTCCTTCCAGCATCGAGAATCGGTTTCAAATGGTGTATCGGCGTTCTAAAATGTTGGATGACCCTTTAAAGGAGCATTTTACAAAAGCGAATGATCATGACAGAAAAGCACTGGTGCTTCTTAGTTTTAATTTGGCATACCGATTTCCCAAGGAATTCTTTTATGAGGTTATAGTAAACAAATATCATCAGAAAGAAAAACTTCTTAAAAGTGACATCGGCTATTTCTTCGAAAAAAAAGCATTAGAATCAGAAAAGGTGAGTCTGTGGAGGCCAGCAACTGTAAAAAGGCTAACCAATACACTCATTCTTTTCTTTAAACAATCAGGAATGATTCAACCTGTAAATAAACAAGAATTCAATATTTATCCATTATATATAAGTAAACCGCTAAAAGATTATGTTAATGAAAAAGAATTGCTTTTGAAACATTTTGGCGAACTAGGCAGGTGAGAAAATGAATTCTACTTTGAAGAGGCTGGAGAAAATGGATAAACGTATCCATGAACCTGGATTTACGACTCCAAGAGGTAT
>NZ_JBALOS010000301.1:0-5081 GCF_036962765.1 Neobacillus drentensis | reverse complement strand
CCGTTTTAAATATAAAGGAAATAAATTTGTTTGAATTTCTATTAAGTTTTTTCAAAGATGAACTGGAAGAATTAAAGGAACTTAGTGAGGAGGAGGGCATAGATGGGTTAATTGATGCAATAGAAACAATCCTAGACGAACAGCAAACGGTGGTGGAAAGCTTTATCGCTCAAACTGAAGAGGCTGAAATAATCTTTATCACTGGAGTAGGAAGTGCTTATCCGTACATACGATCCAGTCAGCTTTTAAAAATGTTATCGGTGAATGCCTATAGAAAGCCAATTGTTTTGTTTTATCCTGGACAATTTACGGGATTAAGGCTGAAAATGTTTGGAATTTTGGATAATGAAGACGATTATCAATTATCTAGGATTTCTTAAATTGGGGGGAAGCAGATGTTAGTTGAAGAAATATTCAAAAAAGATATATACCGCAATATCAATAGTGTAGTACAAGCAGGTCAATTGGATGAGGCAACTATACGAAATGAGCTTGAAGAGTATGTAATGACAGAAGAAGGGACGTATTTTCTTGAAACTTTCTTTAAGAATTACATAGCTGTATACAAGAATCCATCTGCAGACATTGGTGTTTGGATTTCAGGTTTCTTTGGTTCAGGTAAATCACACTTTCTGAAAATACTATCCTATATTCTCCATAACAGAATTGTACAAGGAAAAAGTCCAGTCCAATACTTTTACGAAAAAACTAACAATCGATATCTTTTAAGCATGATGGAAGAATGCTCACAATATCCGACTGATGCAATCTTATTTAATATTGACTCAAGGACTTCGTCAGCCTCCAGTGAAAAGGAGCGTATTGTCGAGGTATTTTTGCGTGTTTTCAACCGGCATCTGGGATATTCAGATACTCTATGGGTAGCAGAAATGGAGCGTCAACTAGCCGACGACAATAAATACGATGATTTTAAATTTGCAATTTCAGAGATTACTGGGAACTCGTGGGAACAGGTTCGTTTAAAAGTCTTACTTAGAAAGAGAAAAATTGTTCAGGCACTTGTCAAAATCGGATACGAAGAGAGTACGGCAGAAGCATTTTTTGAAGTAAATCGACACACCTTTGAGATGACATCTGAACGGCTTTCCCAGTTAATAGCTGACTACTGTCGTGAGCGCGGGAACAATTACCGACTAATATTCTTAGTGGATGAGGTTGGTCAGTATATAGGAAATAATACAAGCCTAATGTTGAACTTACAAACCGTGGTTGAGGATTTAGGGAATCGAAGCCGTGGGCAAGCTTGGGTACTTGTCACATCGCAAGAAAAACTAGAGGCTACAGTGTCAAATTTGGATAGTACAAAGGACTTTTCAAAAATTCAAGGGAGATTTGCCACAAAGATTAATCTTTCTAGCGCTAATACAGATGAGGTCATTAAAAAAAGGTTACTTGAAAAGACGGAAATTGCGTCAGACACTTTAGTTACTATTTATGATCAAGAAGAACAGATGATTAGAAATCGTCTTAGTTTTGACCATAATACAACTCAACTTCGCTCTGGGTATCGGTCTGCAAAAGAGTTTGTGTCTATTTATCCTTTTGTTCCATATCAGGTGGATTTATTACAAAAAATCTTTACAAAAATTAGAAATCAGGGTGAAGGTGGAGCTGCTGTTGCCCACGGAGAACGTTCTTTATTAAAAGGATTCCAAGAGGCAATCCTTGCTAATGCAAAAGAGTCGGTTTCCAATATGGTTACATTGGCAGAGTTCTACCCTTTTATTAGAGACTATCTTGAATCCAATATAACAAGTACAATTGCTAGGGCAGAAGACAGGGCCCGTAATAATGAAATCCTCCAACAAGAGGATATACCGGTCCTTATGACCCTTTATTTAATTAAGGGGATTGATGAGATAAAAGCAACTGCAAATAATATTGCTACGTTATCTTTAGAAACTATTCATGACGAAAGGCTGCCGCTTGAGTTAAGAATTAAAGAGTCTTTAAACAGACTTCAACAGGCCATGTTCATTGAACAGCATGCAGATGGTACCTATTCATTCTTATCTGATGAGGAACAGGAGATCAATCGAGAAATACGTGTTGAAGAAGTTGATCACAGGATAATTAAACAGAAGCTTAGCGACTTGTTCTTTGGAAAAATGTATCCTAAGATTCGATATGACTTTAAACAAGATAATATCTCAGCCACATTTGATTTTAATAAAAGATTCGATAGTTATTCTAAGGGGCCGATGAGTCACGCATTAACTATGCAGGTATTTTCAGGAGGGATTACTCCGACTGAAGCCGCACTACAAGCAAATTCTGGGGTGCTTGTACTTAGTCTTGAACCAGAATCACTTGCTGAAGCAGAGAGTGCATTAAGGTTTATTGAACAAGTTCAGACCTATATTCGACGTAAGCGTGGCCCAGGAACAACACAATTACAGCACAGGATATTTGATGCCAAACAGTCCGAAATAGATGAATACGCGGACAAGGCCGAATTATTACTGCGAAAATCGTGTAATGAAGCAACGATTTGTATTCAAGGTCAAGAACGCTCATTTAAAGGAAATTTCGATGTTCGATTGGACAATGCTTTAGAAATGCTTGTTTTAAGTACCTATTCAAGATTTCATTACATTGATACACCAATTTCATTTAGGAATAGTAAACAAGAATGGATACAGATTAGCGAAGCAGGTTTGGAGAACAATCTTTTTGGAGTAAATAACCAAAAAGCTTTTGATGATATGAGGCATTATGTAGATGAATTAGCACGACTTAACGATCGAAAAACACTAAAAGATATCCTAGGTAAATATAAAAATGTTCCTTATGGTTGGCAGGAACAAGATACTATTGGAATACTGTTGGGATTAATGAACGCAGGTAAAGTAAAGTTAAGTTATGCCGGTGAACCATTCACACCTAATAATCCTCATTTTTATGATCGAATAGAAAAAATATCAGAAAGAGATCGATTAGTTATTATCCCGATTGTCGCGATGGATCGTGAAGTGAAACAAGATATAATCATTTTATGTCGCGAGTTTTTCGCCATTCAAGAAACTTTCGACACATACGAAGATTATCATCGTACGATACTGCCCAAGGTGGAAGAGATGTTTATTGAGCCAATGGCAAAGATAAGAGAACGGAGAAATCAATCCTTATCAAGCGAATATCCTTATCCTGGTGAAAAAGAATTAGCAAGAGTGACTACAGAAACCCAACGCCTCTTACAAAACAGGGATTCTGAACAGTTTGTTAGAAGTTTTATCCAGTTGGAGGATGAGGTGGATAATTGGTTTTCTATTATTGACAAATTACAGGGATTTTATTTTAAGAATCCAATTCAAAAATTTGATGAAGCTGTAAGTACATTGAATGAGTATAAGCAGGATTTAGTGATTATCCGCAATGAAGAAATCAGGGAAATCGAATCTCAAATTAAACAAATTCTTATAAAAGAGAGTCCCTATCGTGATATTCCCGTACTCCCAACATTTGTTAAAAAGTTAAGGGAATTGCTGGAAGAGGAAATGAAAAAGCAAAAGGTAGCTGTATTAAAACAAGCGGAACATGCGATTTCTAAAATAAACTCCCTACACGATAAAGAGGTTTTCATTCCTTATCCTGAAATCATTACCTTTATAGAAAATCAGTTGTCGGAAGCCAAACTGATTTATGAGGGGATTCAAAAGGGAGAACGGGTTACATCTATTCGTTTATTACTTCAGCAGATATTAGAGGATGCAACAAATACTGAAGAAAAAGCATATCAAATGATACCAGATGTAGTTATTGAAAAAACTCCTAAGCATATTTCAGAAAATCAAATCTATAATTTATTTTTCAGTGGATTAGAAAAGATTGAAAGTGAATCGGATTTAGAAAAGGCTATAAGTCAAATAAAAGAAGAATTTAAGAAAGAGTTACAGCATCATTATTTAGTAAGGCAATAATATTGTACACAAAGAATTAAAACTAAAAAAATTGTAACTGGGAAGAGGAAAGTTTTCTCTTTCCTTTCGAATAGGGGTGACCCACTTGAATGTCATCGAAATGATAAAAGAAAAAATTAGTGACGAAAATGAAAAGAAAGGTCGTGCTATTGTATTTTGGTATGATTCAAATGAGCAAGAATCAATAGATGATTTAACCGGGGCTTTACCAGAGGTTCAAGTGCGCCAATTAACTGAAAGAAACTTTTTTGGCATTAAACTGGAAATTGAAATTGAGAGACCTAATGACTCATTCCTTTTATATGCAAATTTCTCTAAACCAGATGATACGAATAATCTCCTATTGGACATTCTGTTATATGGTACGGAATTTAAGTCAGATGAAACTGCAATTTTGGCTGAAAGTCTTGGAATAAGTGATTATGTTCTCAGAGAAATGATGAAAAAGTATCCATTGTTCTTTAAAAGTAAGGAACGGAAATCTATGCTTGGAAAGATTATTCCGGCCAATGCTTCAGAACAGGAGTTGGAGCTATCCATTCTTGCTGTTTTGTCTGGGGCGAAAGTTCCGGAAATAAGGTTGATTTCAAAAAATATACTTTTAAATGGGCTAAGTATCGAAAGAAATGAATTAGCGGGGAGAATAGGCAAATTTTATTCTTGGGACCGGACACTAGAAATTATTCAACAGTATTTTGGGGTATCTTTTGAGAATAATCCAAACCCAATACAGTATTTAATGAATGTTCTTACCTACCAGCATTTGAGGCAAAACATTGAATGGAGCTTTAGGGAGTGGGAAGAAAACTGGAGATCGTCCTCTCCTAATATATGCGCTTTATTTATTGAAGATTGGTTAAATTCTAATGAAGAAGAGACATTGGTCCTTGAAGGGTACCTTAAGGATTGGGAGAATGGATATTCTATAGAACGTGTGCTTCGTACCCATACAGTTGAGGAGATAGAAGATATTAAAACAGTCCCAGTTGTAGATGCGCTAATCATTGAGAAGTGTGTACAAGAGCTGGAACATGATTTAGTTGAGTCAGAAAAATGGATGGATAGGATTAATAAACGATTAAAGTCTTTTTGGGGAAGGAAGAACTCTGTATCAGCTCTTTACAATGCATTATTTCATGC
>NZ_JBALOS010000300.1:1539-2831 GCF_036962765.1 Neobacillus drentensis | reverse complement strand
GGTGCCTGACACCATAAATCTAACAAATAATTTATTCCGGATAGCATAGATATTATTAATACTATTTTTTATGCAGGAGGGTCTAAATGGAGATTGTTGTTAGACAAGGTGATTCATTATGGCGTTACAGCCAAATGTTTCAGGTTAATTTACAGCTTTTGAATGATTCCAACCCAACGATTGATCCAAATAATCTTTCTGTCGGCCAACAGGTACAGATTCCTGGTTTTGTTGCCAACGAACATCAAATACGTCCCGGAGACTCTTTTTGGAGCATTGCACAAAACATGAATCTTCCACTTGAAGCAGTGGAGTTGGTTAATCCCGAGTTAGATGCATCAAATCTCACTCCAGGGCAAACGATAACGGTACCAACACGGATTACCGGGAGGTTAGTGGAAAGTGGCCAAAAATATGATTACAGCAAACTGCTGAAAGATATGAACCGATTAAAAGAGGCATATCCATTCTTGCAAGTATCCACTATAGGTAAGACCGTTCTCGGAAAAGAAATTTCTGAAATCAAGTTAGGAACAGGTGAAAAAAGGGTTCATTATAATGGTTCCTTCCATGCCAATGAGTGGATTACGTCGTTGGTGATTATGACTTTTTTGAATGATTATTTATTATCGCTAACTAATCACTATCCGATCAGAGGTCTTCAATCATTTCCTTTGTATCAACAAAGTACATTGTCGATCGTCCCAATGGTTAATCCCGATGGAGTTGACCTCGTATTAAACGGTCCACCTGAAAATGAAAACTGGCAAAGTAAAGTGGTTGATTTAAATAAAGGAAGTACAGACTTTACAGAATGGAAAGCAAATATTAGAGGTGTCGATCTAAATGACCAATTCCCGGCTAGATGGGAATTAGAGAAGGCACGAAACCCAAATGAGCCTGGCCCGAGAGACTATGTGGGGGAAAAACCCTTATTAGAGCCAGAAGCCATTGCTATGGCGAAACTGACAAAGGAACGTGATTTTGCAAGAGTTCTGGCCTTCCATACACAAGGTGAGGTCATCTATTGGGGATTTGAAAATCTCGAGCCTGCTGAATCAGAAGAGATCGTAAAAGAATTTTGCCGTGTCAGTGGATATGAACCGGTTAAAACTCTTGAAAGCTATGCAGGTTTCAAGGACTGGTTTATTCAAGATTGGCAGCGAACAGGCTTCACAATTGAGCTCGGCCGTGGAATTAATCCCCTTCCGTTATCAATGTTTGATGATATTTATAAAAAATCACTGGGAATTTTCTTGGCAGGACTTTATATTTAAAGGCTCTTTTCGTAA
>NZ_JBALOS010000300.1:0-1465 GCF_036962765.1 Neobacillus drentensis | reverse complement strand
CGAAAAACAACAATCTATACGAAAATAGCCTATATAAAAGAGGAGGCCGGATAATTCCAGCCTTCTTTCCCATAGCTTTATGAAGATTTCGTATAATTTAAGTCCCATATTACGCCATATGCATCTTTGACTTTCCCGTATTTTGCCCCCCAAAAGGTATCCTGCAGTTCCATGAAAACGGTCCCGCTTTGTCGTAGTGAATCATAAATTTTTTGGATTTCTTCCTCACTTTCAAATTCCAATGTTAATGAAATATTACTGCCTTCCACAACAGTGCTCCCTGGAAATGCATCTGAAACCATTAAAAATAAATCACCACTTCTAAATTGTGCATGGATAATACGGTCATGTGCTTCTGGAGGTGTAGGATAATCTGCCTCACCATAGGTTTGGAGATTGGATATTTCTCCACCGAACACTTCTCTATAAAAATGTAAGGCATCTTTCGCCTTACCATCGAACATTAAATATGGTGTCGCTTGCCCCTTCATTTATAACTCCCCTTTCGTTGAAAACCTCAATATTATTTACTACATATCCCACAAAAAGACCTGCTTTTTATAGAATTATTTTTTCATTCCCGTTTACGCCCCCTGATATGACGCCTTATGGAACCTTTCAATATACTTGAACAGTTCTTCACCGTGTTTAGGTAAATTGGTGTCAGTCACCAATGTTACATACATCGCTCGATAGGATTCAGGGACCCATTTGTAATCGTGAATGTAGTCAGTCATTGTAAATCCGCACTTTTCCCAAAATTGATTTCTTGCTAGTGTTTCAGGTGTATCTGCAGATTCCACTTCAATCACTAGACTTTTCACACTTGATTTTGTTAGCGCCCAATCTGAGATATAGTTCATCATTTTCAATCCAATTCCGCGATGCTGCCATTTTGATGCGACGGCAAGATAATCAATGATTAAAGCATCGGTTCCTTCGAGTTTACCTGTTAACCCCATGGCCACTACATGGCTCTCTACAATCCCAAGATGTAAGTAACAAAGTTGTTTCCGGAACATATTGCGAATGATTTTCTCCGGCTTTGCTCCCTTTCCATCGAAAGCTTGGTGATAAATAGGACCTACCTGTTCGTTCCATAATCGGGCATCCCATTGATTAATTGTTTTAAATTCCAAGGGCAATTTGCCTCCTACGCCTCTCTTTTATTACCAAATTACCCATGAATCATGATTTTTATAAACATAGAAATATTAGCTTTAACTTATCCATAAAAAAAAAGAACCTTTGAATTAAATTCAAAGGTTAAAATGAGAACTTGGTGGTCTATGCCAAGTCCCTAATTAGGAGGTCTAAACTCAGAAGAATTTAAACAATTACATCTTACCATTTTCTAAAAATTCAATCAACCATTATTGCTTTAAAGCAAAAAAGTGGTACGAAAGACACAACTATTTGTAAATAATTTCAACAAATAAACACCGCTTTGGTATAGTAGTAATAC
>NZ_JBALOS010000299.1:0-11249 GCF_036962765.1 Neobacillus drentensis | reverse complement strand
TTTTACTTTACCGTTTTTCATGAAAAAAAATCCTCCTATTGGCTTATACACGTAAGCCATGTGTAAATTCACCAAATTACAACGTGATAGCTTTACCTTCATTTCCTCATCCAAACATCGGTTAAAACTTTGAACAAGCTTGTAATATAAATCTAATCTCGTGCAACGGCTGACTAAATTTTAGCATTCTAATAGCTTAAATGTCAACAAAGCACAGGCCAATAAAAACCTCTATCTTTCTACAATTCTCTCTTGTTTTGGATTATATTCGACAAAATTCGACATTCATTTTAGCGTTTGCATTTTATCAAAAAGAAAGCGTATTTTAGTGCCGGACCAGGAATTGCCATTATGTATAAAATCCCGCTACTTATACAAAAATAACACTCGATATGATCTGAAATACCAAGTGTTTTTCGGAAGATTTTAAATTTGCACCTTTTAGATTCAAAAATTTAGTTCCCCGAGGTCGATACTTCTTCTTCATCTTCTTTAAATTTGTCAAGGATCGTGATTGTGTCTACGAGATGATTGTTAAAGATATGTCTTGCAACGGCTAACAGTTCGATGATCATCGGGTCCTTTAATGTGTAAATGACCTTGTTACCTTCTTTTGTTCCAGAGACAATATTCTTTGCTCTTAACACAGTTAGCTGCTGGGAAACGGCCGACCCTTCACTGCCAACGAGGGTTTGAATTTCATTGACATTCTTATCCCCTTCGGCTAATAGCTCTAAAATGCGGATTCTCAATGGATGTGCTAGCGCTTTGAAAAATTCCGCCTTAAATTGTTGCATTTCAAGATTCAATTTGTCCACTCCCATGCTTTTTTAGAAAGTAGCAGTAAGCTTTGTCCTGCTGCCCTCTACTGCCTCGGCATCTGATAATTTTTTACATTCCCTAAAGGCAAAATGTTTACAACCAAGGCACTTGTTTTTGTTAATTTGCTCAAGGGCATATTGGATGGCTTCACCAGTATGTTCAAAGAAATGTTTTTCGCCGATGATATGATATAAACCTGTCTTTATCAAGACACATTCTGGCTGCGGATTTAAACCTGTTATCATGATTATACCATTTTTCGAAAAATGTCGAACAATACTTGATAAAGTTGCTTCTCCCGTTGTATCCATTAAAGGAACCTTACTCATACGTAACAATAGTATCTTCGGCCGATAATTGATTGTGCTCATAATCGTTTTTTCAAAACTTTCCGCTGCCCCGAAAAATAATGGGCCCTCCACATTAAAAATACTAATTTGTGGGCAATCATTGGTATCAGAGACAATTCCTGACTCTACCTTCTCATGTTTATGTTTTCGATTAGGTAAAGCCTTTGCTGTAACCATCACGTCACTCATTCGTTTGGCAAAAAGGATAGCGGACATGACTAACCCAACCTCAACAGCGATTGTTAAATTCACGAAAACGGTTAATAAAAAGGTAACCAGTAAGACGAGTGAATCTGTCGATTTTGTTTTTAGAATATGGGAAAACACTTTTCTTTCACTCATATTCCATGCTACAACCATCAAGATTGGTGCCATACTTGCTAAAGGTATATACGAAGCATAGGGTGCAAAGAACATCAAGACTAACAAGACAACAATCCCATGGATAATTCCAGAAAACGGTGAAATGGCTCCATTTTTAATATTGGTTGCTGTCCGTGCAATGGCACCAGTTGCTGGAATTCCGCCAAATAAAGGGGTAATCATATTGGCAATACCTTGCCCAATTAACTCTTTATTACTATTGTGACGACTATTCGTCATTCCGTCTGCCACAACAGCAGATAATAATGATTCAATTCCGCCTAGCATCGCAATGATGAATGCGGGCTTAATCATCTTAACAATCATCTCGATATTCAGGTTTGGAATATTTAGTTCAGGTAATGTATTTGGAATTTGTCCATAGGCCGTTCCAATCGTCGCAATTTGTGTTGGGTAAAACCATGTTGCGATGACGGAGGACACAACTAAGCCAATCAGCGGACCTGGAACTCTTGGTGCTATCCTTGGCGTTATGATAACAGTCCCAAAACAAATAGCTGCTGTTAAAATACTAAACAGATTCATAGTGTCTAAATGAACAAAAATTTCTTGAACATTATTAATAAATTCCTCATGTTTTTTTATTCCCTCTAAACCAAGGAAACTAGCAACTTGACCAGTAAATATGGTGACGGCTATTCCTGTGGTGAATCCAATCGTTACAGGTCTAGGAATATACTTAATTAGTGAACCAAGTTTAAAAATGCCCATCAAAAACAGAATAAACCCAGCGAGAAAGCCGGCGATGAGGAGATTTTCATAGCCGTATGTCATGACAATCCCAAATAAAATGGGGATAAACGCACCGGTAGGACCGCCTATTTGATACTTTGATCCACCACATAAGGAGATAAGAATCCCTGCAACAACCGTCGTATAGATCCCATATTCTGGCTTCACCCCTGAAGCAATAGCAAACGCCATTCCCAGTGGAATTGCGATTACCCCGACAATCAATCCTGACAGGAGATCCTTTGGCACATTCCTTATGGAATAATGATGGAATCTATTGTCCATTAACATATTAACCCTTCTCATCTTCTTATTTTATATATCTGATTATTTGAATATATGATAATTTAACTTCTATTTCAAGCATTTTGTCTAAAAATATATTTTTAAAAAACACTTGTTAGTTTATTAGGACCATGTTACAATAGCTAAGCGATGAGCTGAGTTGTGTAAGTCGAGAAACATTCCTTTTGGAGCACACTATGTGGAGTGTGGTTTTTCGCCTCAATACGCGAAGGACGTCTGTGTAAACAGGCGTCCTTTTATTTTTATTCGGTTAAAATTAGCACTTTTTTCCTAAATTTTTTATAATAGAGATAGGTTAGCCATTATATTAAATGGAGGGAAAAAAATGAATAACCACGAAATTGAATATAAAATCTATGGGGATGACATGCAGTTTGTTGAGGTAGAATTGGATCCGCAAGAGACAGTCGTTGCAGAAGCTGGAAGCTTTATGATGATGGAAGATGACATACATATGGAGACTATTTTTGGTGATGGCAGCGGCGGAGGTAACGGAAGCGGCCTAATGGGGAAACTGTTTAGTGCTGGAAAGCGCGTGCTTACTGGTGAAAGCTTGTTTATGACAACCTTCACTAATAATGGTATGGGTAAGAAACGTGTTTCGTTTGCTTCACCATATCCTGGAAAAATCATCCCAATGGACTTAAGCCAGCTTGGCGGGAAAATAATCTGTCAAAAAGATGCCTTTCTTGCTGCAGCTAAAGGGGTTCAAGTTGGGATCGAATTCCAACGTAAAATTGGCGCGGGCTTCTTCGGAGGCGAAGGGTTTATCATGCAAAAGTTAGAAGGCGATGGGCTTGTTTTTGTTCATGCAGGCGGAACGATTATTAAGAAAGACCTCTTGCCAGGTCAGACATTACGGGTTGATACAGGCTGCTTAGTGGCGATGACGAGTAATGTTAGTTACGATATTGAATTTGTAAAAGGGGTTAAAACAGCATTGTTTGGTGGTGAGGGCTTGTTTTTCGCTACACTGCGCGGACCAGGTTCCGTGTGGATTCAATCATTGCCATTTAGCCGTCTTGCCAGCCGAGTCTTCGCAGCAGCACCTGCTCGCGGCGGGGCAAAAGATGAAGGAAGTATTGCTCGAGGCATTTTTGATATATTTAATGGGGATTGATTATGGAGCAGGATCATTTGATCCTGCTTTTTGGTACGAGGAGGATATTTTGTAGATATATTCTAATTTTTGTAGATATGTTCTAATTTTTTGTAGATAAATTTGAAATTTTGTAGATATATCATAAAACCACCATTCTCGAATCCCCTAGAAAAGCAAAAACCGAGCATATGCCCGGTTTCCTCCGATAAAAAGTATTAATTTACCCCCTGAGCCTTATCCCAGGATCCTTGCATTTTACGAATCGTGACAATTTGGCCAATATGATAGGCATTATAAAGTGCTAGAGAAGATAATGTCGTTATCCAGGAACTCTTGGTTTCTGGATTAAAGGACTGGTCTAATTTATCGTCCTCACATGTCTCAATCGTTTCATACCAAATGGACATCATAGAATTAAAACGATCAACTGTCTGTTGCCACCCTAATTCGCCTCTATTATAAAATGTGGTATGATTACTGCCTTCCAATTTTGGACTAGGAATGCCTTTAAATTTGTTTAAGCAGTATTCATTCCAAAACACAAGATGGTTTACCAGCTCCCAAACGGAATTGTCCGATTCTGATTTCTTCCATTTAGCTTGTTCCGGCGTCAGCCCTTCAACTGCACTTTGAAACGAAACAAACCAGCCATTTCTGTTATGAGTAAATAAAAATTGTTCTAAAATTACATCTTTTCGGCTTATCGACAACTCTCCTCAAGTTTTATACTAAGATATATTTTAAAACTAAAACAAAATGCCTGTTTTTTTGCTTTTGCCTGGTTTCCTGCGAATTTTCTCATCGCTTTCGCTCTACTATTTTTGAACAAATTCAAATTTGTCAGAGGAATATGTAATAGCATTCGTATTTTTACCTTTTTTCTCTTTCTTTTTTACTGTCTTAATTCCATATAAATTCTCTTCTAGTTCTTTCTTAATAACATTCACGATGACAATTACCACAAAGAATCCTGCCACTGGAGTTAAGATAGACCATGGGGCACGAAGAAATTCGCTAAAATTTTGACCGATTAAGCCAGCCCATTCATTAGAAAGCGTAGCGGGCTTTGGTGGTTCATCGTACCCTAGAACCCCTGCCCTGTTTCTACCTCCAAGAAACATGCCGAACAGACCAAGCTGCATCGTAATGTGGAGTGTGCTAATAAATTGCTGGACAGTAAATAAAATTCCGTAGGAACGGAGATAGGGCATCAATTGTTTTCTTACAATATGTAGTTTCCCTGCCCCCATCAACTTAGAACTTTGCACAAATGACGTTTTTAATAATTCATCGATTACATCTGAAGCGAATATCGTAACAGAAGGAAATCCGATAAATACAAGAATGATAATTTGATAGGTAACAATGGAAGATATGTCCACGTCATTAAAATCACCCACAATCGGAATCATTAAAATGATGGCAATTAGGATCGATGGGACGTAACGAAACGTAAGAAAGAAGTCTTTCACATAACTTTTTAAGAAAGGCGCCCACACAGATAGGAAAATACCAAAAATCCCTCCAAATAAAACCCTCAATAGAGCAACTCCAAATGCCGAGATTAATGTAAATTTTGCACCATAAAGGAGAAGCCAGTGCATATCCTCACCATTGCGATTGGTTCCCAGTAAATGCTTTTCTGATGGGGGAAACGGTGCCCTGTCAAGAATATCTCCTTGTTCATTTTTCACCAGCACCTGATGATTAAAGTCTTTTGGTCCATAAAAGGGATACAAAATACTCATAATTAGGAGGATCGTAAGCACTGTGGAACCGATGATCGTTTTTTTATATTTTCTCATATACTTATTGGCTCCCTCCCTTTAATCACCCTAGAAATTAGCCATCCTGCTGCCTCCATTACCAATAGTGGAATCGATAACATCAATAAACTGAGAACTAGTGATGCGAAATCTCCGCCCATAAAAATAATCTTTAGAAATTGTTGATTAAACCCATTAATATTAAAAAAAAATTCAACCAGATAAATGTTGGATAACAATACCCACACAATCGTGCGAAGCTGCATTAATAAGAGCGGTACAATATTTCTCATGATATGGACAAGTAGTGTTCTAATCCGCCCCATCCCCTTTGCCTTGGCATAGCGGACATATTGGTGCATTTGTTCCTCATCGATCACTTTGATGAGAAACTGCAGCATTAAGAAAAATGGCAGAAAAGAAACCGTCATAATTGGAACAAAATAGGGTTTATGACCAAATAACCCATACAGCTGTAAAAATTTTAAACCGGTAGAACTATATAGTGTGATAACAAAAAACTGAAATAAAAAGATTACTAATAAATCAGGAACTGCTTCGAAAAAATTGACCAAGCTTTTCAAACGATTTCTTACCTTTTCTG
Source organism: Neobacillus drentensis (assembly GCF_036962765.1). GTDB lineage: Bacteria > Bacillota > Bacilli > Bacillales > Cytobacillaceae > Neobacillus > Neobacillus drentensis_C. The sequence continues at coordinate 5,183 of NZ_JBALOS010000299.1, read as the reverse complement.
GAGAAAGAATAATCAAAACAGCGATAACTGTTGCAAGGAAAATAATGAGGAGGAGGCTGGCAACGAGAATCGTCATCGTGTACTGATAGCTCTCAGCTATATCTAACTCCTTGAAAAACTCTAAGTAATGAATATCTTTAACATCCACTAATAATTGAAAATCTGACTTCACATTGATCCAGAGTGTTTTGTAATTAAACACCACATGATTCTTTCCGATTCCAAATAAGGATGGAAGATTAAAAATAAAGAGAAAGCCTGCAATTACTAATACAATTCTAATCAGAACACGGAAAAACGGTTTCATTCTTTCTCACCCACTAATTTATACTAAAAAATACAGTCCTTTCCCTTTGTACCATTTAATTGGTATTTTGGCAATATTCTAATTTAATTAAAACAATTTTAATTCAAATGGCTGTGTTAAAATTGTCTGTTGATTTGCGCTCCTGGCGCTTCAATCAAACTTAGTTAGAAAATCAATAATGACCTCTAACACAGCAAATCAAATAAAAGACGATTCGAAATACCGAATCGTCTTTCAACTAGTTAATATCCAACTTCCTTAGTTCGGAGAACATCCGCTCCCGTTTAAGATTATATGTTTGCCATGGCAAACTTTGAGCTGCTGCTTCCTGTTTTCTCTCTAAGAGAATGGTTTTTAATTCCGGTATATTCTTATCTTTTTCATATAAGTCGATTAATCCTAAAACCCCTGTATAGGACAAACTATTGAGGTAGTGAACATCAATTTTGCCGCTCAGTTCGTAACGGGTCATATTTTCATTTACGACGATCTTATCCAGATCAATCACAGTAATCGTTGTATAGTAAATTAGTGAAGAAATAAAATAAAAGTGAAATAGTGAAAGTTTCTCTACCCAAATTTTCACTAGAGTGTACGTAAAAATAACGACAAGAAATATCATAAACGAATGGACTAGCACTCTTGTGAACGTAAATCCATATGCGTCTTCGTACATACTTAATCTTAGGAATGCGGAACTAAGCATGATAGAACTCGCTAGAACGAGGATGGTTAGCATAATTTGTGTTGCTCTTTGCATAAATCTAGCAGCACGATTTACAAAGGTTAACACGATGACAGTTATGGATAGATTGATCAGAGTAACAAACAGGAGTTCAAAAAATCCCTTTCGAGCATATTCTGCATAGGTAAAGTCCGCTTGTAAAGTACCGCTGAAGAAATACCTAAATTGGACGAGTGTAAACAATAGATACACGGCATTTATTAAAACAAGAACCGTAATAGAAATAATCCCATCGATTTTAAATGCCTCTTCGTTTGTTTGCCGTTTTATCACGTTAAAATGTCTGCCAGATAGGATTTGCATAAAGCCAAAGAAAGTTCCAGTTAAGAAAAGAATAATCATTAATCTAATGATCCGCTCAGCATTAATGACTTGGAACCATTGTGGAATGCCGCCTATTAATTGTTCAAACTGAGAGTCTGCCGATATGAGTAAATTCAATACAACAAATAGTATTGGCAGTGAGATTGCAATCCCGAGACCCACCTTTTTCCATATTAATAATTTGTCTTCGTGGACTCCTTGTTTTAAACTCTTTCCTATCAAATTTACGAAACCGATATTAAATTTTAGTGATTGCAGGAGGCGTGTCAAGATTAACGTTATAAAAGCAGGTTTATTCCATTTAATATTTTCCGGAATTGTGATTAACGCTAAATGAAAGATAACCAACCCCGGAATCACCATGATATTTAAAGCATAAAAAAGTATGTTGTTATTTAAGACGTAACTAGCTGAAAGGAGCCAAATACAACAAAGAATCAAGTATCCTAACCGTTGATGGGAAAAACGAAAGTGGCGATAGCGCCACATAAACACCGCGTAAAAAGCAGCAATAAATACGAAGTAGGAGATCCCTATCTCACTGCGAAAAAATGCTTCTTCACCCAAAATTCCAAGCAGTAAACATAAGAATAAAAAGATCCAAGCACCTTTGCCTATTTTTGTTTCTATTTTCGTTTCTATTTTCGTTTCCATTTTCATCCCTCTTTTACTTAGATTTTCTATATATATAGTTTTACTAGGTATATATGCAAAAAAAATGCTTATACCGAAGCTTTTCTCCCCCACCGATAGCCAATCCAACTGATTGGATAAAGGATAATGGTAAAAATGATACAAGCAATAATAAACGTTTTGGTCAATAATGGGGCAAACCAAGCATGCGGGATGATCTCAAATACCGTCAAGACCATTAATAATAAATTAGGAATAAGAGATAGTAAAAACGTCCTATTAAGAAGCACTCTTCCATTATGACCAAATCCCTTTCCAATTTCATATCCTAATAAAGCCCAGAAAAATATATATAAAAAAGCAATTAATGTTGGTATCGCAGTTAAATGATTCCATGCAACCGCAAGCCATTCCCATTGATAGACATTGTGGGCCAAGGTAAGTAAGCTGCCTCCTCCGAAAAAAAGAACATTTAAAAGGATAAACAGCCATTTCATATTACTGGGCGTGACAGAAAATTCTTCTCTCCATATTTGGACAATCTCCTCAGGACTGCCAAGGCGGTATACAAGTAATTCATATATTGCAGCCTCGTCCTGACATTCCGATTCAATCAGAATTTCATCGATATGAGATTCATATTCACGGAGTATTTCTTTTTTATCTAACTGGTTTCCTAATCCCTTTGCCAACTCTTCAAGAAACCTATTCTTCGGCCGTTCCATGCTTCGATCTCCCTATCACTTTGTTCATTACTTTAACAAAGTCTTGCCATTCACGGGTTTTTTCACCCAACAATTCTTTTCCTGCTTTTGTAATTTTATAATACTTCCGGGCTGGGCCCTTTTCCTGCTCCTGCCAATAACACTCTATATACTCTTGTTTTTCAAGCTTGTGAAGTGCAGGATACAAGGTTCCTTCTTTAACACTCAAATCATTATCACTGCGCTGCTCTAGTTCTTTCACTAATTCATAGCCATACATATCCCGCTCGTTTAATAACTGAAGAAGGATTAATGATGTACTGCCTTTGACTAATTCACGGTTAAACATTTTATCACCTACCTAGATTTATTAGGTACATAGAAATTCTATATCAAAACCACGTCATTGTAAAGAACTTAAAAAAATTAGTGACGATTTTCATCGCCACTAATCAGTTCTTCCCCTATTTTACCCTGCCATTATTTCTCAACACTTTAATGTTTTTGTCGCGCTCGCCTCCATCAGATAATTCCTCTGAAAACTCATGTTTTGCAGCATCTCCTACTAATTCGCCTTGCTTGATGGTCCTCGGTGCTAAATTGTTATTGGGTGCTGCTTGTTCATTCCATTTTCCCATTAAAATCACCTCGATAAATAGTATTTGATTTTTCCTACAACTTATCCGAACAATAAAAAACTGCACCTCCAATTGTTAGATCGTGTCCAACAATTGGGATGCAGTTCAATTCAAACTAGATAACCATTTTTTTATTATCATGCAATTGTAATTCTTGTGTTGCTGTACCGTCTACTTCACGGTTCTTTTTAATTCTAAAATGATAAATTAAATAACAAGCTACGACAAACGGTACTCCAAGGTAAAGAGCTAAACGTTGTTCTGAATCAAATGCTAAACTTCCAAGAACAATACAGTTTAATGTTAATGCGATTATCGGCAGAGCCGGATAGAGTGGAGTTCTGAACTTAAGTTCCTCTAACTTCCCGCCTTCACGGATAAATTTTCTACGGAAAGCAATTTGCGAAGCTGTGATCGAGATCCAACCAACTTGAGCACCTAATCCCGCGATAGAAAGGAGCCAAACAAAAACCGTTTCTTCAGCAAAGAATCCTGACAATAATGATAATAAAGCAATTCCAATGGTCAAAATTAGCGCGTTGATTGGAACACCTTGTTTATTTACTTTCGCAAGTGCAGGTCGAGTCATTTTCTCTTTAGACATGGCATATAGCATCCGTGTGGCAGCATATAGTCCGGAGTTTGCAACAGAAAGTAATGCGGTTAGGATAACAAAGTTCATAATGTCAGCTGCATACGGAATACCAATACTGTCAAAAACAACAACAAATGGACTTTCCACTACTCCAGCTTGTTTCATAGGGATTAAGCTGGCTAACACGAAAATGGCTAAAACAAAGAAAAATAATGTACGCCAAACTGTTTGTTTGATTGATTTCGGAATCGTTTTTTCTGGTTCTTCACTCTCACCAGCCGCAATCCCGATTAATTCTGTTCCTTGGAACGAAAAGTTAACAGCAATCATTGTAATAATTAGGGCCGTAAATCCATGTGGTAATAACCCATGTGCTGTGAAATTTGAGAAAAATGGCGCTGGTTGTCCACCTTTTAAGTGAATTAAACCAAACATCGCTGCTCCTCCAAGAACGATAAAGGCAATAATGGCAAAGATTTTAATGCTTGAAAACCAAAATTCAGTTTCACCAAACGCACGAGCAGAGAGGGCATTGAGTGAAAATAATACGACGGCAAAAATTGCACACCACATCCAGATCGGCGAATCCGGAAACCATCTTTGCATGAGCTGTCCTGCAGATAATAACTCCAATGCCACAGTTACAGACCAACCTAACCAATATAGCCAGCCAAGCGCGAATCCCGTACCAGGCCCAATGAATTTCGTCGTATACGTTTGAAATGAACCAGAAACCGGCATAGCGACAGATAATTCACCGAGACATAGCATGGTTAAAAACATGATAAAACCGCCGACTATATAAGAAAGAATCGCACCAGTCGGCCCCGCCTGGCTTATCGTATAGCCTGAACCTAAGAAAAGACCTGATCCGATTACCCCGCCTAATGAGATCATAAATAAATGTCTCGCCTTCATCGTCCGTTTTAATTCATGATTTGAACTGTTTTCCTGTAAATTCATTACATTTCCCCCTTCTCCCCTAAAACGAGAATACGCTTTCAAACCTTTCAATACTAAAATAATAGGATAATTATTTTGCTACAAGGCAAGTGTGGAAAAAACCTTTGCATTAGAAATTATATGAAAATAGTAGTCTATTAACAACAGAAAAATAATTTCTAAATTATCACTATATTTTCAAAATTATTAAATGCAAGTTTCATGCCAAACTTGATTTGCCCTGATTATGAACATTATTTGAACATTATAGCAAAATATGTTTGCATGCACAAAA
>NZ_JBALOS010000298.1:2601-6981 GCF_036962765.1 Neobacillus drentensis | reverse complement strand
CACTACAACCAAATTACGATAAATAACACCTCTCGCATCCATATACGGGTTCGTATTCTAAGTAAGGTTTTACGCTCAAATCGAAGATAATGTGCAAAAGTAGTGAAGGTGCTTGTTCAACTTACAGGGGCTAGAGCTCAAGAACGATTGCTGCGGCGGTCTTTTATTATTTGACTAACGTGGCAGTTTAGTGCAATCATGCAGTTACGCAACCAGGGCTTGGTATTTGCTTGAACCAGTTGTATAAACGTATGTAAATGCCTCCATAATGAAAGAATCTCCAACAGAATGCTGGAGATTCTTAAAATTATTTTTTAAATTTATCCGGAAACTGTTTTACAACTCCCGCAGAGATCGTATCTGCCATTAGGATTATATGTGTGACCCCTTCGTCAATTGAAACGATTCTTGCATTCCAATTTTTTGCTAAACTTGCAGTTAAATCATTTGTCACTAATTTCAGATGCATATACAGCAATTTTTTTAGATCTTCATTTTTCAAATAGGGGTTGGCACCGCTAAGGAAAGCTGCTATTTCATCAGCATTTCTATACCATTCTTTGTTTAGCTGATTCACCAAGGCTTTATTTCCGCTTTTAGCCGCATCCACAATCTTTCCCGCAATAACAATATGCTCCTTAAGCAAATTCGTAAGTTTGTTCCCAGCTTTCACTCCGTATACTGGCTTTACAGCATTACCAATATCCTCCTGATTTTTCAGAAGCCTAGTCAGTACCTGTTTTTGATCCTCCGCTCCTGATGTTGTTGCACTTGTAATATAATTACTTGTCCACAATACATGATCCATCCAAAGTCTCCTGAATTTATTTTCGAACATTACCTCAGATTGGCTAATGCAATGTACCTGCGGTTTAGCGTAGGCGCTTGTTACAGCCACCATGTTTAATGGAAATAACAAAATAAATCCCATTAACAATAATTTTTTCATAAATCCTTCTCCTTTCAAATTAAAAAGTGCTCTTTTTATTATTGATATAAGGGATTATTTTATCCTAAAAATGGTTCTACTTACCCTGTTGATCTGTAAATAAGTGTCTTATAAGTGAAGGAGCAAACAATTGCTTTGCCAGTTCAGAATTTTCCATTTGATACAAATGCAATAAGTACCTAAACGGTTAGCCTGCTGATGTGTTGGATGAATGGACAGGGAAAACATAATAAAGCATAAAATAAAAAGGGGAAAGGGGAAGTAAAAAATAAACTGTCCTCTTTAGCAGACGGAATGATGTAAAGGTATAAACGGCCTCTCGAGCATATTTTTCTTCTTCCAGGGAAAACGTATCAATATAAAATGAATGGAGGTAATGAAGTGAATACCGATAATCCGATTGACCATTATCTATTTCCACTATCAGGAGGAATGCAGGATTTACAGAACGGTGTGAAATTAAATGAGGATACATATGAAGTGTATGTAAATGATAATTTTGTAGGGCATAAAACATTAAAGAATGCTGGTGAAAAACTTTCAGATGTTGACGACTTTTTACGAATTCAAGGAATTCATCATTTTTCCTCTTCATTAGAAGGTGACCACTATATAATAAAAACAAATGAAGACTCCGAAAATTTGAGCGATGCATTATCCGTTTATTTTAATAACCGATAATTAAAAAATTGATTGTCATAAAACCCAGTAATACCAAGGGGAATTTGATAATCATTTTTATATTGGGTTGATGACGTAAAAGAAAGGAATAGTATTGTTTGAGAGTAAATTTAGGATCAAAGGGGCTGCTATCGCAGTCCCTTTTTTCTTGAACCAACATTTAGTTGACTCAATCAACCAAATGTAGTTGACTAAATCAACTAAATGTTTTATGCTATTGTTAGTGTTAAATATTCTGAATATTAAGGAGAATAAAGATGAAAGAAAATCAATATGTAGAAAAAATTCGGAAATTCAATCGACATTATGCAAATGTTCTAGGTAAAATTGACCAAGAAATCTATAATAAACCTTTTCCTTTAACAGAAGCACGTGTAATAACTGAAATCAATTTTAGAAATGGTTGTACTGCAACGGAAGTTAGAGAAAATCTTGGAATAGACCGTGGACAAATGAGTAGAATCGTTCAAAAATTTGAGGAAGAAAAAATTATTTTTAAGAAGCAAGCATCAGACGATAAACGCCAATACTTACTTTACCTCACTGACTATGGTAAAGAAATTTTTAATGAGCTAGTTGAAAATGCGAATCGTGAAGTTGGAAAAATGATTAAAGAAATATCTAATCGTGATTTGACCAAGCTGATCAGTGCCATGGAAACCATAGAATCCATTTTCACTAAAGAATATCCTTCTCAATTAGAGGTATCCATTCGAACTTTTCAACCTGGAGATGTTGGTTTCGTAGCACACCTGCATGGAACGTTGTACGAAAATACGTATAAGTTTGGACCTATGTTTGAATATTACGTTATGAAGGGATTAACTGAATTTATGATCAATACGGATGGAGGAGAACTGTGGATTGCTGAAGTAGAAGGTAAAATGGCAGGTTCGATTGCGATTACTAAATCCAATGATAATGTTGCCCAATTAAGATGGTTTATTTTGGATGAAAATTATCATGGTAGGGGTATAGGTAAGAAACTTATGGAGACGGCCATCAATTTCTGTAAAAAACAAGGATACCAACAAGTCTTCCTATGGACGGTAAGTGTTTTAGGGACTGCTCGTTATCTATATCAAAAATATCATTTTAGATTAACAGAAGAAAAAGTAAATAATGAGTGGACTGATTCGAAATTAGTAGAAGAACGATGGGACTTAGACCTATCCGATGAAAACTAAACTAAGAAATGGTCATTTATTATAAAATATGGATGATAAAAAATGACAGGTATGAATCTAACGAAATAGATCACACCTGTCATTTTTTATTACAAAAAGTTATTTTAATATAATCCTAAATCACATTTGATACATATGATTTATGAAGATAACGTTCTATAAACTCAGCTAATCCATCATTTTCGTGGTGTCCTGTAACAAAATCAGCTGCTGCTTTAACCTCTTCGCTAGCGTTCCCCATTGCTACACCAGTACCGACATGACGAAGCATCTCTATATCATTGGGTCCGTCTCCAATAGCTACGACTTCATTTGGACTAATTCGAAATTCGCGAAGTAAGCTTTTTATTGCAGACCATTTGGAAACATTAGGAGCAAGCAATTCAAACCCGTCATTCCAATTGATGACGTCTGCTTCCTTTTTAAACAAAGCGGATAATTCAGGTCTTGGTGCACCTGTTCGAACACTATATTTAAGAACTTCTTGGTAATTGGCCTGTCTTAAATCTCCAATATAACGCGGCGGAATTTGCCCGACTTTTGTCCAATAATCGATTTCTTCAGATGTTTCCTTACAATAAAGGCCATTTGCTGTATGGATAATAACATTAAAAGGATTTTCAGCGGTCAGATGATGAAATCGTTCTTCGTTCAGTCGAACGGTTTTCATTTGCATCGCTCTTCCTGTTTCTGCATCGTGAATAGAGGCACCATTCAAACAGATCATTGGAGTTCGTAATCCAATTTCTTTATGGTAGGGAGCAGTTACTTCATAGTGACGACCAGTTGCTAGAAAAACCTTAACTCCCTGATTAATGAGCCTATAAATGGCTTCCATATTTCGACGGGAAATGTTGTTTGAGGCTTTTAGTAGTGTACCATCCATATCAATAAATATTGCACGCACATTCATTTATACTGCCTCCTCATTCGTTGATAAACCAATCATATCATCTGAATATTAAGGACTTGTAAACTCAGTGTACAGATTAAATAAAGTTTATGGGGAAGCAAGGGACGGCTCTATGAAAAATAAAAATATTATTCTATTAACGGGTGCTTGAATTCAAGAAGGTATGGTTGCTTCGGCAGTCTTTTTTTTGAGCTAACGAGCTGTTTTATTAAATAAAGAACAGAATTATTGATTTGAATGATGAGAACTTAACGAAGAACCAATAGAAACTATCTTTTTTACGGGCTCTTCCATAAGAAGAACTCTTTTATGTGTTATAAAATTGGGGATCATTATATGGAGAAAACGGATCAAATAAATCTTATTAACGGATTTAATTAAGGAGGGGATTTTCCTGTGATAAGAGCATTTTTGTAATATACATTTAGCGGATACCTTCTGCGATACGTTCACCCGCATTCAAGTGTCCGCCTGAGTTGGGCTATCCGCTTTCCTTATTTGTTAACGAAGGTTTTCAATATAGTTTACGACATCACCGACCGTTTGAAGCCTCGCTGCAACTTTCTCACTAATTTCGATCGCGAATTCATCCTCAATTTCCATCGTCAGGTTCACCATATCAAGCGAATCAGCTTCGAAGTCATCTTTGA
>NZ_JBALOS010000298.1:0-2594 GCF_036962765.1 Neobacillus drentensis | reverse complement strand
ATTGTGATATCCTCCTAATTATTTCATAATCACCATTATAACAACCTATTTCGGAACGTAAAACATGAAAGAATTGCCAATAACGGTGAACATTTGACCAAATGGAAGTGGTTCCACTCTAAATTAATGAATGAAGTGATAATATTTTATGAATTAGAAAAAAATAATGTTTAGGAAAGGAGGGGATTGCGAATGTCTTTGAAAAAGTGGTTAACAGGATTGGCCGTTTTGCTTGCAATGATTGTGGTTGTGACAACTCTAGGCTCACTAGGCACATTTGCCGAATCCGGTGTCGGAACTCAGCCTATGGAGACGGTGAAAGCGATTGAGGTCGAGTTGAACGATGATTACTTTAATCCGAAAGTCATTACTATTCTCAATGGAAAAACGACACCGTTGATATTGAAAAACAAAGGGAAGAAAGAACACACCTTCACAGTGGAAAAGCTCGGAATTGACGCCGAAGTCCAGCCAGGAAAAGAAAAAACCATTACAGTGGAACCGAAAATGCCCGATACATATGAACTGATATGTCGGTACCATTTCAGTAAAGGAATGGTTGGAAAAGTAATAGTCAAATAACAAGCAGGGCCAATCGGGCCTTGCTTTTTAAATAGGCGACGGTAACTTGCTTAATATTAAAATCCCGACATCATTATAACAGCTAACATTCCTCCACAAAAAATTGATCCTTTAAGTAGATGGTTAATTCAAAAGAGTCTGGGGGATTATCTTGGATAAAAAAATAATTCTTTCATTATTGTAGAAATACAAAAAGCCTTTGATGATAAAAAAATGGGTGAGAACGAAACAAAAAGATATTTATCTGTTATTTAGTCGAATTTTATAGTTGTGAATTATGGAACAATTTCAAAAACAGTACCTTGGTTAAAATCAGTCACTTTCATAGAGCCATAAACCCCTAAATATAGTCTAGTTTGATCCAGATTCGTGCCCAAATTAACATAATAAGCTGATTGAGACCCAAAATTATAATCGGTTTCAATAACACTATAATCATTTAGTTTACAATCTGTTCTTACCCTGGTATAAGCTAAAACCCCTCTAACTTGAGGTTGAGATTCTACAACCCGGACAAGATCGGTAAACACAACGCTTCCTGTTAAATCGGGGATTCCTTTTCCCATAAAGGCTTGCACTCCTGTAAGTGCAGTTCCTCCAAACTTATCGGGGCGGGGATCTTTATGAAAATAACTAGTTAGAGGCTGAAGACGCCTCACTGAAGTATTTATTGCTTCATTGTAGTAAGCAATTGTTTTCTCATCCAAAGTCGGATTTTCAGAGCAGCCCCTTATAATCGAAGTAGGAAAAGCACCTTCCCACCCTCGCCAGCCAAAGTTAATAAATTCTTCTTGGTCAGGTTCAGATTTCAATAAAGAAGCTTGAATAAGCTGAGTAACCGGTATTGGTTTATAATGAACGAATGAAAAAATCGACTCTACCAAATCCTGTCCGACATTTCCCACATATTTGATATACTGATTATTAAACCTTTGAAATGTAATGCCTGATATATTGCGAACCCCTTTGGCCATTACCGTAAGTGTTTCCTGAATAGGTGCAGGAAGTTCATTAAAACGTGTGACTACGGGTGGATTATCGATAAATGTATTCTTAACTAGATCAATTTCAATTATTTTACCGGCTATTTCCATATCATCCTGGCTTAAATTAAATGGATCATAGCCTGATCCACCATCTCCTGTTGTTAAAACAAGTTTTCCGGTTTCAGGTGAAAAGTTTAAGCTATTGACACCATTATGATTGAAAAATGGTCTTTTTAAGTTAAGTAATGTCCGTCGTTTTTGAGGTTGACCATTCGATTGTAAAATCCATTCTTCCACTGTATCAATATGATCATATTGAGTTTCTCGATTTATCCATCTTAAGTTTAAGGATCTGGGATCACACGGGTTAGGTATAAAATGTTCAGAAAGAGCACCTGGACCTTGTGTTCCAGCTACTGAATAATGAAGATAAAAAAGACCGTTATAATAAAATTGGGGATGAAACGCTAGCCCTAGCAATCCCCGTTCATCATATCCTCGACCAGAAACACCTGGTTCAGAAGCACCTAGCTTTATGATTCGCGGGCGAATATCTAAAAAAGTCCTTATAACTCCATTTCCTATGTAAAAGATCTCTCCTACCTGGGTTGCAATAAATAATCTTTCAATTGAGTCACCCGGAAGTATAGTTGTTTTCAAAACAGTGGGTAAATTTATCTTACTTACAATGGGCCGTAAACTAACCTTAATTTTTTTCAAACTGACTTTACACTCCTTCTTAATGTTTTCTTTTATAAGAATATGATTAGGACTGTTCTATTAGTCCGGCTTGGACAAAAACAAAATTTCATGAAGAAATAACTTATTTAATGTGTGGACACTATCAAGCGTTTTTGTTGACAGTGTCCCTTCATTTTCAACTACTCTGCGAACCACAATGGGTTAAAAACTTAATCTTCGTAAAATCTTTTCCAATGAGGTTAATGAGGATAATAGAACTGACTCATCAAATTCATCATCAATAGATGTTTTGTGCGAAGCTCCCTTAGGGCTACTATTGGTGTT
>NZ_JBALOS010000297.1:0-3810 GCF_036962765.1 Neobacillus drentensis | reverse complement strand
TTTGTGGTGTCAGGCACCGAACTAGTTGGCAAGTGGGAAACATATTTCACGTTGATTTTGTAGTTAATTATCCTAAAACCCTTCCTAAAAATTATATTTCTATCATTATATTAGAGCGAAAAGTCTATTTACTCTGAAATTATTTATTATTTTAAAAAAACTTTCTTTTTTGATTTAATCTAACTAAAATTCAGTATTATCAATGTTTTTTACTATTTGCAACGTATTTCTCCAAAAAATGTTTTTGACAATTCAAAACATAAGAAAGTATTATAGAATAGTAAAAGGGAGGTAATAATATGTCAAATGTGAATAGACAGAAAATTGTGGATAGTGTACCTCAAACGGGATTTTTCGGACATCCTAAAGGTCTTTCCACTCTTTTCTTCACGGAATTCTGGGAGCGCTTTTCTTACTATGGTATGAGAGCCATCCTCGTTTTCTATATGTATTATGAAGTTTCTAAAGGTGGATTGGGCATTGATCAAAATCTCGCACTTTCGATCATGTCCATTTACGGATCACTTGTTTATATGTCTGGAATCATTGGCGGTTGGCTAGCTGACCGGATCTTCGGTTCTTCAAAAGCCGTATTTTACGGTGGAATCTTAATTATGTTTGGACATATATCGTTGGCTGTTCCTGGCAGTGTTTCCATGTTCTTTGTTTCCATGGTATTGATTGTCCTAGGTACTGGATTGCTTAAACCAAATGTTTCTTCCGCAGTAGGTGAATTGTACAGCGAAAAGGACGAACGCCGTGATGCAGGTTTCACTATTTACTACATGAGTATTAACCTTGGGGCATTCTTATCCCCTCTAATCGTTGGCTCAGTGGGCAACTTCCACATAGGTTTTGGAATTGCTGCTGTAGGTATGTTTTTAGGATTAGTCGTGTTCAGTGTGACAAAGAAAAAAAATCTTGGTCTTGCTGGAACAATGGTTGCCAATCCAATGGCTCCTGCAGAAAAGAAAAAAGTCTTTACCATGATTGGACTAGCAGTAATTATTCTTGCTGTTATATGTGCAGTATTAATTCCAAAGGGTCTTTTAACTTTTGCTAGCTTTATTAATATTGTCACTTTCCTTGGTATCTTAATCCCAACTATTTACTTCGTTGTCATGTATCGCAGTCCTAAAACTACTGCAGTTGAACGTTCAAGAATTATTGCCTATATTCCGTTATTTATTGCAGCGGTTATGTTCTGGGCAATTCAAGAACAAGGCTCAACCATCCTTGCAAATTATGCGGATAAGCGTACTCAATTAGATTGGTTAGGAATTCATATTTCTCCAGCATGGTTCCAATCTTTAAACCCGTTATTCATTATCATATTTGCACCAGTATTTGCTTGGGTTTGGGTTAAATTAGGAAAACGTCAGCCATCAGTACCTCAAAAGTTCTCATTATCATTACTATTTGCTGGTTTGTCATTCCTAGTTATTCTTATCCCAGCTTATCTTGGCGGTACAGATTCATTAGTAAGTCCAATGTGGCTTGTTCTTAGTTATTTAATTGTTGTATTTGGTGAATTATGCTTATCACCTGTTGGATTGTCTGCAACAACTAAATTAGCGCCTGCAGCCTTCTCCGCTCAAACAATGAGCTTATGGTTCCTAGCAAGTGCTGCTGCACAAGCATTAAATGCACAAGTAGTTAAATTCTACACCCCTGAAACTGAAATGACCTACTTTGGTGTCATCGGTGGAGCTTCCATCGTACTAGGTATTATCCTATTAATGTTATCACCGAAGATTCAAGGTTACATGAAAGGGATTAAATAAATAAGAAAAGCGTAAGCGCCCGTTTAGCGGCGTATGGACTGGAGCACTTTGACTGAGATAAAGGAAACACGGAGAGCGTTAGCGATCCGATGTTGACTTATCGAGGGAAAAGGGCGAAGTACACTAGCCGCTGGGCGCTGGAGCTAGACAGTTATCTAAGTTCAGAATCTCTCATTGCTTTTAAATAAGGTGCCTTGCCTTCCCATCCGTTGATTGCGGATGATGAAGGCTGGGCACCTTTTTTATTTGTGATAAAATAAATAGTGATTGGAGGTATTCATATGGATGTAAAAGAAAAAGTGAAACACCTTCCCTCTTCCCCCGGAGTGTATTTAATGAAGGACTTCAACGGACATATTATTTATGTTGGAAAGGCGAAAAATCTTAAGAATCGTGTGCGGTCCTACTTCCAAAATTCCAAAACGCATTCCCATAAGATCATGAAACTTAAATCCAGCATCAAGGATTTTGACTATATTCTTACTGACACTGAATTTGAGGCCTTTATGCTCGAATGTAAATTAATCAAGGAAATAAAGCCTAATTTTAATCGAATGATGAAGAGCCCTCAATCCTATATCTACATCAGGATTCACATGGATGGTGGCTATCGAAGACTTGAAATTTGTCAGCACTCCGAAAAGCCAGACAGTCTTTATTTTGGCCCATACACAAACAAACATACTGTAGAAAAGTCGCTTCAAGGGATAAAAGACTTTTATAAGATAAACTGCAGTTCCCCTTCAAACAAGAATACTCCTTGTTTAAACTATTCCTTAGGTTTGTGTCTAGGGATGTGTATAGGAGAGGCAGCACTCACTCTGTACAATGAAAGGATGAACAAAATCCTTGCATTGCTGAAAGGTGTGGATACGAGTCTGCTTCACGAATTGCAGCAAAAAATGTTAGAGACCTCTGAAAAATTGGATTTCGAAACAGCAGGAAAATATAAAGATACATTGGATGCCATCTACTCACTTCTTAATAAAGAAAAGGTAATTGAATTTACGGAAAGTAATAACAATATTGCTGTCATTGAACGCTTAACGAACTGTACCTTTAAACTATTTCTGATTAAAAAGAACAAAATACTATTCAGTGAAAAATACAGCAGGTCGGAGCATGAATCAATTCAAAATACAATCAAGACCAAAATAGTAACTACTTTTAAAACAAGTGAGGATCCAGTATTAACAAAAATCAGCCGAGATGAAATTGATAGCGCTCAGATTATCTATAGCTACTTAAAAGGAAGCAACTGCAGTTATATCCTCATTTCGGAACAAATGCTTAAAAGTAAACAGGCTGCACGTTTGGACGATGAAATTTCCCAGTTAATACAAATCTATCTGATTAATTGATAGATTAAAAATCGCTCATTTTCGTTATGTTCATGAACGTAAGGGAGAATAATTTCTTTTTTTAATTCAAAAGAGGTGTCATTTTCTAAATAATAGATATAATCGTCGGATGGATAATATAGGATGATTTCAACATCCCGCCTGTTCTTCTCTACCGAAATCAAGATATTATTAATGATTTTGATAAAAATTTGAATTGAAAAGGGATTAAAAAAGTAAAATCGATTATCTATTGGCTTGACCTGATATGCTTCGGCAAGGGAACAATGAAAGTAAATATGAGAATTGCTCGGTTGGGTTGTCTTTAGATAATTTTTACGATTAGTAAGGGCTTCATGATAAAAATCCTCATTCATTTCAATTCCTATAACCGTTGCCTGAAAATGATAATGGATAAAAAAGTTTAATCGCCCTTTACCACACCCATAGTCAACGATTTGATCGTTATTGCTCAATTGATAGTGAGTAAATAATTCTTCGAGGGCACTATAAGGGGTTGGTTCATAACGATGATAATGGAAGGATTTATGAAATCCCTTTTGGTCTCCTCCCGTTTTTATTCCCATCAATTTATCATAATAATATTCTTTCATTGATTACTCCATTTCGACGAATTCATCCCCCACTTTTAGGTGAGGGATTTCTTTTTATGCAACCTTAATGGC
>NZ_JBALOS010000296.1:3856-4223 GCF_036962765.1 Neobacillus drentensis | reverse complement strand
ATATTGATCTACAAATTCATTATTTGCTAATTTGGTTAAAGGACTTGAGATCATCTCTGAAGATTTATTGTGTATTTTATCAAGATTATCATTGATTTCCTCATATGATTTAATAGGAAAAAAGGTCTGCAAGTTTATCGTTGCTGTTAATAACTCTTCTCTTGAAGTTTTTTCCCAATCAGATAATTCCTTTGAAAATTGGTTTACAAGTTCCTTTAAATTAGATTGATTCCGTTTAACATTTTCAGCAAAAAGTTGTGCAGTTTTTAGAAGATTGTCCTCACGAATTGTCTCACGTTCAACCCAAGCATCTAAATTTTGTAATGCTTGATTCCAAATAAGTTCTAAACTTGAAACATTTTTTTCT
>NZ_JBALOS010000296.1:211-3782 GCF_036962765.1 Neobacillus drentensis | reverse complement strand
CTAGCAGGATTTATTTATTCTTTTTATTTTCATCTTGTGCTTCTTTCAAAATCATCTGTAGCTCAATCATATTTCCTTTCAATATAGCAAGTGATTGTTTTTTTATGTTCCATTTATTTGACATGCTATATAAACTGTCGTCACAATCATCAAGTTTAGCATCTATTGAAATATACTTCTTCGCTACATCAGCTATCTCTTCTTTATTAGAATATCCCTCGGAGTCCAACCATTTTTTTACAAATAATCTGTAAAAACGGACTCGTTTTAAATGGTATCTAAGTAATTTATCTACTAGCACAACGAATCGATGACAATTGATAAAGCGTTTAATTTTTCTATTTAGCATTTTTTCAAATAATTTGTATGCAATAGTGGACTCGTTGTTTATTTCTGGCATTCTACTCTCCTTATTGCATCTGCTAACTAGCCTCTCGTCATCGAATGAACTGTGCTTTGGAACTAAATTACTTGTGCAATGGTACCGCCATCAACTGCCAATACATGTCCAAAAACATAATCAGATGCTTTAGAAGCTAAGAATAAAGCAGGACCTTTTATATCAAAATCTGAACCGATGCGACCAGCTGGGATTCTTTCAAGTACTTTTTCACCAAGATAATCTAATCCTGCTTTTGTCATCTTTGTAGGGAAGAAGCCTGGAGCAATGGCATTTACATGGACATTATATGGAGCAAGCTTAACCGATAAATCTTTAGTAAAATTAATCACAGCTCCTTTACTAGTTGAGTAACAAATAGAATCAGCTATCTTTGGATCTTGACCTCCAAGACCAAATATCGAAGCTATATTAATAATTTTTCCTGAGCCTTGTTCTACCATCACTTTTCCTACTGCTTGGGAAAATAAGAATACACCTTTTAAATTGATATCCATAATGCGATCCCACTTATCCGTTTCCATTTCTAATGCAGGAGCTATCCATGAAGCACCACTATTATTGACCAAAATATCAATGGTACCGAATTCTTCTACTGTTTTTTGTACAACATTTTGAATATCATAATAGTTAGATACATCGCATTGTAGTGCCAGTGACCGCACTCCAAGCTTCTCTAATCGTTCACTGACTTCTTTGCAAGCCTCTTCATTTCTAGAACAAACAACAACATTTGCTCCCGCTTCTGCATAAGCGAGTGCAATTTGTTCACCAAGTCCTCGGCCGCCGCCCGTAACGATAGCTGTTTTTCCTTTTAAGTTAAATAAATCCTTGATGTTCATTTTCTTCTCCTATTCTTGAGAAAGGTTTGTATTAAACAGGTATTATAATCCTAGATTTTTAGCAATTATGTTTTTCATAATTTCATTAGATCCTGCGGCTATCGGTAAAACAGCAATGTCGCGATATCGACGGGCGATTGGATACTCTTCCATAAATCCATAACCACCGTATAGCTGTAAGCAACGGGCTGCCATCCGTCTTGCCATATCCGTAATCCACCACTTCGCCATGGATACCTGGGTTACGATATTTTCACCTTTCATGTGCAGATTAGCAAGATTATCCAGGAAAGAGCGGGCCATTGATAATTCTGTAGCCATTTCTGAAATTTCAAATTGAGTGTTTTGAAAAGAACTAATGGGTTTACCAAATGCCTGTCTTTCTTTTACATAGGTAATGGTTGCCTTTAACATTTCCTGTGCTTGAGCGAAGGCTCCATTTGCAGCCATAATCCGTTCTTGTTGTAATTTATCCATTAAAATATAGAAGCCTTTTCCTTCTTCACCAAGCAAATTCGAAACAGGTACACGAGCGTCCTCAAAAATAAGTTCAGCAGTATCAGAAGAACGCATACCCAATTTCTTTAATTTACGACCTCGTGAAAAACCAGGGCTATCTCCATCAACCATGATGACGCTAACTCCCTTGTGGGCTGGAGTTGCATTAGGATCTGTTTTCACTACGACAAAAAATAATTCAGCATTAATTCCATTGGTAATAAACGTTTTTTGCCCATTAATAACGTAATGGTCACCATCACGTACGGCTGTCGTACGAACGCTGGCCAAGTCTGACCCAGTACCCGGCTCTGTCATGGCAACGGCTGTTAAAATATCACCATTCACACACTTTGGTAAATATTTTTTCTTCTGTTCTTCCGTACCATATGCTTCAAGATAAGGAACTACAATGGAACTGTGAATGGTTACCCCGGCAGTACCTCCGCCAACTCGTGACATTTCTTCGGAAAGGACTAAATTGAAGCCAAAATCGAGACCTAGACCACCGTATGCTGGATCCACCTGCGGGCAGAGAAAGCCTTGATCTCCCATTTTCTTGTAAATCTCACGAGGGATAGAACCATTCTCTTCCCATTCCTCGTAATAGGGAGTCACTTCTTTTTCGATAAATTTTCTTAGTGAGGTCCTAAACATTTCATGTTCTTCGCTGCAAAACGGTCGTTCAGTATTAAACAAGTCAAATATTGTTTTATTTGTTGAATTAGTTGTTTTAACCATGGCAATTTCCCTCCCAAAAAATAATGATGATTCCTTAATTGTGTTGGTAAGTATAGTAAGATTTTAATATTACTTTATTAACCCTAATTGTGTTGTTATACTAAAATAAACTGTCTGTTATCCTAAAACTGTTTTTCAATTGATCTTCTCTTCCTAATTATTTTGAGGTTCATTCTGTTTCCAACAAATTAATCGCAACCTTAATCTGGGGACCTTTTTGAAGATCTATCGTGAGACACCATTGGCATCGCTCCTGAATTCAAAATAATATTAATATTTACAAATATCATAATTTCATATTATACTTTTTTAAAGTTCAGGAATTGAAAGGTACCTTCATTAAATATTAAGATAGACATAAAGAGGGAAGAGCATTAAGAATGAGGTTTATCTCCATATTTTGTGCGGTAGCAAAAAATTGAAGAATCATGACAATAATGTTAGCGCTTACCACACTTATAGAGAAAAATTGATAAAACCAACATGAATTTCGGTTCGTGTACAAGGGGTGCAACCATGCGGATTGATCAGCTTTTATACATTACTGAAATTGCAAAAACCGGATCTATCGCGAATACGTCTGAACGACTTTTCGTATCTTCACCTACAATAAGTCAAGCGATTAGAAGCTTAGAAGAGGAACTTGGTGCAAAGATATTTGAACGCTCTAGAACTGGGTTAGAGCCTACCGCCACTGGAAAAAAAATAATCATAATAGCACAAGAGATTATCAATCGTATTGAAGATTTAAAAAATGAGGCAAAATCGGATACAGCTGAGATTGAAGGACATCTAACTATCTCAGCAGTTTCTAGCTTTTGTAAAGAGATTATTCCTAAAACCTGTGCAGAAATCAAAGCCAAATTTCCAAAAATAACCCTTGAAATTAATGAAAATAAAGCAAATCAAGTTCGAAAAGATGTACTTAACGGAAATGCTGATATAGGAATTAATTTTTATCCCGCCACTACTCTTGAAGAAAATCAGCTATTTTCTACAACTTATCTTTTAGATAGCCAAATGATGGTTTGTTTTAGAAAAGATTCTGAGTTGGCAAGCTTAAAAAATATTTACTTCGACGATGTAACGA
>NZ_JBALOS010000296.1:0-156 GCF_036962765.1 Neobacillus drentensis | reverse complement strand
AATAGAGAATTGAATTCCTTTATTCAATCACAAAATTCTGATACAAAAAAGTATTTTATTTCTCAGGGAAAAGCAATCTCACTTGAAACTGACTTAACATTTAAATCTGACCCGTTTTTTCAAGGTGAAGATATTTTAGTTAAGCCTATATTAGGT